>JAGLOJ010000141.1 GCA_023139045.1 Candidatus Sabulitectum sp. | reverse complement strand
ACATTCAAGAAAGAAGTTGCTGCCTGGCAGGAAAAGCGGAATTCTATCGCGGGACCAATGAACTGGAGATTCACAACCGGGGATGCCAGGATTAAACTAAAGAAACTTTACCCGACAATAAATTCATGACAGGGTACTAGTTTAAGTAGAAAAACAATTGAAAATCTTCATTTTATGCTTCCTTGTGAATCCGAACAAAAGTCCATCGCCACCATCCTCTCCTCCGCTGACTCCGAGATAAATGCTCTTGAGAAGAAACTTGCTCTTCTTCGAGATCAGAAAAAGGATCTGCTTAATAATCTTGTTACCGGTACAATTCGCCTTCCTGAGTTTTGTAAGGAGGTTGGATAGTTGTGATTCTCCAAATACGGAACAGCAGCGCTGAACCAATTATCCGGCATTCCCGGATAGTTCAAAATAAGTCAACTCCAAAGCTCCATGCTGGAATGTATTTTTATGGTATTGGCTCAGTTATTAGGGGATTCCTAATAACTGCTTCCGCCAACAAGCGTTTTGGCTATCCGGGTCGTGCTTGCTCAGTTATCCGGAAATTCCGGATAACTGTTTTTCCACTGAGCCAAGTAAGCTTTTCCTCTTTGAAAAGTGTTCCGATGAGCAAAAACAATACAGCGCGTGAAACACTCACCCCTACTTCGCGCATCAACGTGTCATTGACCACGCATGCGAATTCAAGTATTATCTTTCGTGAAATTATCACCCAGCGGAGGAATCATGCTTGTTAGATTCGTTATAGACAATATCTACTCGTTCGGTAGGCGAACTGAATTCAACACACTGCCTGGAAATCTGAGGACTTTGCCTGCACATGCATACGCTCAAGAATGCGGATTCAAGCTATTGAAGCTGTCAGTTCTTTATGGAGCTAATGCTGCCGGAAAATCAAACCTGATCAATGCGCTTGCGATGTTTGCGGAAATGGCACTAAATAATCTCACAGCTGATGAGGTCACAAGGAACAAATTCAAACTTGAGCGGTCGGAAGATTCAGATGAACAGTTGATGGCAGTTGAGTTTATCCAGAATGATGTTTGTTTCCTGTATGCCACAAAAGTCATCAATGGAAGAATTGCCGTTGAAGAATTATATCTTACTGGTAAAAAAGAAGATACTCTGGTTTATGAAAGAACAACAGATCAAAACCTTGTCTCCAGAATTAAGTTTTCTACTGAGTTTGAAAGTAATGAGAAGAACATGCTGCTCAAAGAAATACTTCTGGATGAATTCGTAGAATCAGACAGACCTATTCTGCATTTACTGGCAAACAGGGACAATGAACAATTGGGAATGGTAAAAACGGCTTATATCTGGTTTGCTAAAACTCTGGCAGTTCTTTTTCCGGAGTCTAAGCCTGCAACATTTGAACAAAGACTGGAGACCGATAAAGGATTCGGTAATTTTGTACAAGAAGTAGTAAAATCATACCATGTGGGCATTTCTGAGGTTTCAACCGCCAATACTCAATTGGATATTTTCTTCGGTAAAACAGCAGAAGGTAAAAAAATAGCCGGTGAACTGAGAAATGCAATGGAAAAAAACCCTACTAAAATTCTTCGATTTGAGAAGCCTACCAATAGCTCTGAAAGGTTCCTTGTGGTTCAGGAGGATGATGAAATATGGATAAAAGTTCTTGAACTGAAGCATCATACCTACAGCGACAAGGGTGTTCAATTTAGTCTCACAGAAGAATCTGATGGTACTGTAAAGCTTTTAAATTTACTCCCAGCTATCTATGACGTAATTTACAACAAACATGTTTACATCATAGACGAAATAGAAAGAAGCATTCATCCAAGTTTAATCAAAGAACTGATTCGAAAGTTTTCCCATGATGAAAAATCTATGGGGCAACTGATTTTCACAACCCATGAATCGGTACTGCTTGACCAGAGCATTTTCCGTCAGGATGAAATCTGGTTTGCTGAAAAAGACAGCGGTGGTTGTACTGACCTGTATCCTCTGAGTAAATACAAAGAGCACAAAACAATTGACATTAGAAAAGGTTATCTTGAGGGGCGATATGGTGCAATACCATTTCTTGCCAATCTGAGAGACTTGAAATGGCACGATAATGATCCTTCCCAGTAGGCGATACGAGAAGGAAGCACCTTCTCTTGAAGCCAGGAAGATCTACATTTTTTGTGAGGGTAGAAGAAGAGAATATGACTACTTCAATTATTTTGTGGGTATGGATTCCAGAATAAACATCATAGTTTACCAGATGCGAGAAGAGGATAATACAACTCCTTCAGGGGTATTTCAGAAAGCAGAAAAATTTGTTGGTAAGATTGATCTCGAAGATATTGATGAGGTCTGGCTGGTGTTTGACAGAGATATTGATAAGTTTGATTCCAGAAAACCCCAGATACAGGAAATACGAAGTGTCTGTTCTTCCCGCGAGAATTGGAATATTGCTTTAAGTAATCCATGTTTTGAAGTATGGTTGCATTATCATTTTTTTAATAAAGCTCCTGATTTTGACGGTTTAGAAGTCAGTTCAAACTGGAAAACACATCTGGGAGTTTCCATCTCTGGCGGTTTTGATACAAGAAAACACCCTTTGTTGATTGAAACTGCTCTTACCAACTCAAAATCTGTTCATTCAACAGATGATTTCAATGAACCTTTAGTTTGTTCTACAGAAGCGCATCTTCTCGCTGAATCTATCGTACCGATTGTGAAAGAGAAGCTGTTGCGGAGATTGCATGCACTGGAGGCATAATGGCTGACTACAGACTGCCTGACTTTGATGAAGCCTCTTCATCACAGATACCGGCATTGCTTGAACTGGTTAACATGGGTTATGAGTATTTGTCTCGTGCTGAAGTTCGAGGCATGCGAGAGAACAACTCGCAGTATGTGCTGCGTGATATTGCGTTTGCTGCTTTGAGATCTATAAATGGTGATTCCGTTTCCTCAAAGAGTATCCGTGATGCAGTGTATGAGTTCGAACAGGTTGATATGAGTGGTGGTGTGTTTGAGGCATCCCAGTCGATCTATTCTTTGTTGCTCTCGGGCAGAGCAGTGTCTGAAATGGTTTCCGGCAGACGTGTTTCACCACAGATGAAGTTTATTGATTTTGGAGAACCTTCGAACAACGTTTTTCATGTCTGTTCTGAGTTTGAGATATTTGAAAGACATTCCAGACGGCCTGATATTGTTGTGTTTGTTAATGGTTTTCCATTTGCTGTTATTGAAAACAAAAAAGAATCTGTAAAGGTTTCTGAAGCTGTTTCACAGATGGTCCGAAATCAGGGGGCCGGGCAGGTACCGAAGTTTTTCCTTTTTCCGCAGATTCTTATTGCCTGCAATGTACACTCTCTGCGGTATGGTACAATGCTCACACCCGAGCGGTTTTACGCACACTGGAAAGAAGCTGATATTTCACTTGATACTGTTGCATCAGTTGTAAACAAAACTGTTGATACATCTGTTGTTGCTCGCGTTGCCGGTGACCTGGTGCGTGGCGGTTACACCCAGACTTTTGACAGAGTTGTTACTGCTCAGGATATTGGCATTTATTCTTTGCTTGAGCCTGCCCGACTACTGGACATGGTTCGAAACTTTATTCTTTATGACGGATCGGTTAAGAAGATTGCCAGGTACCCGCAGTACTTTGCCGTTAAGAAAGCTATTGCAAAACTGAAGACTTTTGATGAGAATGGAAAACGCAACGGCGGGTTAATCTGGCATACACAGGGGTCCGGCAAAAGTCTTACAATGGTTATGCTGGTCAAGAGCCTTATTGATGACCCTGAGATAGTACTGCCACGGGTACTTGTAGTCACAGACAGGCGCACACTGGATAAACAGATAAGTGAAACATTTGCTGCATGCAACATCAAGAAGGACGTAAGACGGGTTGCCAGTGCTGCCGAACTGCTTTGATTCGACAGAAAGACCAGCGTGTACTGACAGCTCTTATACACAAGTTTGATTCCTTCTCATCAATGGTTGATTATGTTGACCCGGATCCAAATGTATTCATTCTTATCGACGAAGCTCACAGAACCCAGGGTGGCAAGGCAAATGCAGCACTGAACAGGTTGTTGCCCAATGCCTGCCAGATTGCCTTTACCGGCACTCCACTTATGAAAAAAGAAAAATCCAGTGCTGCAAAGTTCGGTGGCATTATAGATGCATACACCATCTCTGAAGCTGAATCCGACAATGTAGTACTGCCTCTTGTCTATCAGGCAAGATATGTTGAGCAAAAAGTACAGAATTCCCTGCTCGACCGATTTTATGATAGAGTTACATCCGACCTGACTGGTGAGCAGAAAAAGGATCTGCAAAGAAAATTCAACTCTTCACAAATAATTCTGGAAACATCTCAGAGAATAGAAACAATTGCACTGGATATTCTTGACCATTACTCTGAATTTGCAGATACCGGGCTGAAAGCTCAGGTGGTTGCCCCGTCTAAATACGCCGCGATAATGTTCCTGCGTGCATTCGAATTACAGAATGATATTCCTGTTGCTGTGATCATCTCTGAATCTGTTGACAAGGAAGAAGATGACAAGCCGCCCGAGCACAAGAAAGTGGTTGCAGAGTGGCTGGCCGAGGAAAAGCATAAGTATGGCTCTTCATTGGAGAAGAGAGAGCGGATGCTGATCCGGGAGTTCAAGGAAGACCCTTCAGGGGTTAGAATACTGATAGTTGTTGACAAACTGTTAACCGGGTTTGATGCCCCCCGTAATACTTTCCTGTACCTGGCAAAACAGCTGAAAGACCACAATCTGCTGCAGGCGATTGCCCGTGTGAATCGTCTTTTTGACGGTGATGATGAGCATGAAGCAAAAGTCAATGGATTTATCATAGACTATTCGAAGAATGCTAAGAATCTCTATGATGCAATGGCTCTGTTCTCCAACTATGACCCGGCTGACATTGACAGGGCATTGCTTAACACCGATGAAAAGATCGCTGAGCTGGAACGGATATACCAGCAGTTGCATAGTCTCTTCAACAGTGTTCGCAACAAGAAAGACAATGAAGAGTACATCCGGATACTTGAAAATCACTTTGAAGTTCGAGAACTTTTCTATGAACTGGTGAACAAGTTCATCAGGCAGTTTTCTGCCTGTGGAATGCTGCATGATTTTGCGCAGAAATTCGACAGCATCAAACTCAATCGTTATCAGCGTGATTTGAAGAAGTTTGTGGAACTGAAAAAGATTCAGAAAATCAAGAACGCCGAAGAGATAGACTTCTCTAAGTACAAAGACCAGATCAAGCGGATTCTTGATAAGTATGTTTCATCAGAATATGTGATAGAGCTTGCAGAGCCTCTCTGTCTCTCTGAAACACAGGCTTTCAATGAATACATAGAAAAAACAGAATATGGTCTTTCCAAAAAATCAAAAGCTGAGGCCATTGCAGCACAGACCAGACGAACCATCAATGAGCAATACCACAAAGACCCGGAGTTCTACAGCAGATTCAGTAAAAAGATTGAAGCTTTGATAGAACAGTTGAAAATCGCCCGCCAGGAAGATATTAAAGCATTGTTTGATACTGCGCGTGACTTCCAGACACAGGTTGAAAACTACGAAGACAGTGATATTCCCGATGCTCTGAAAAACGAGAGAAGATACCACCCTTTCTACAGAAGTTTCGTTACCTTGCTTGCCAAACACTCTGTGCCCTCTGAGGAGCAATGTCTTATTGTCACTTCTCTTTGTGATGTTGTTGAAGAAAACAAAATAGTCGACTGGGACAGCAACATAGAGGTAAAAAGAAGAGTCAGTCTGGAGATGGAAGACTACCTTTTCGATGTGGTGAAAGACGAATACGGCATTCCTCTGGGCATTGAAGAAATTGATGCAATTATTTCCATGTTCTGGGATCTTGCTGTAGAGAACCGATGACTCCGTCAATAAGATTCGAGCATGACAATGTTGCTTTTGACTACCATCTGGTACTTGAAAAGCGAAAAACCATCGCTGCAACTGTATTTCCAAATTCGGAGCTGCTTGTAAAAGCTCCCGTGGATGCAACATCTGACGGAATAGAATCTTTCCTTATCAAAAAACTCAGATGGGTGTTGAAGCAGAAAAGATACTTTGCCCAGTTCAAGAATTGTGATGAAAAGCAGTATGTCAGCGGAGAGACATTTCAGTACCGGGGACGCTCCTACAAACTGCTGCTGCATGGAAAATGTGATTCAGAGAGGGTTTCACTACAATACGGTGTGTTGAATGTTTTTCTGGATGGCAAAAAAAAGCCCGGAATATGCCGCACAACTGGTCGAGAACTGGTACACTGCGTCCGCTTTTCGAGTATTCCCGGAAAGAGTCCGGGCCTGCTCCGCCCTCTTCAATCATTCAGAGACCCCTGAGGTAATTCAGCGCAAAATGAACAAGAGATGGGGAAGCTATTCCAGAAAGTTGAATCGAATAACCCTGAACCGTGATTTGATCAGAGTGGCTACAAGGTTTATTGATTATGTGATTATTCACGAGCTTTGCCATGTGTCACACGAAAAGCATAATGCAGATTTTTATGCTCTGCTTGAAAGCAAACTGCCCAACTGGCGCCAGCTTAAAACGGAGCTGGAATTGTATCTGCTGGGCAGTAATTGATTCACGATTATTCCGTTTTTCTCATCAACTCGTCAAAATAATCGGGAACTTTTGCCTCAAATGTCATCTTCTGTTTTGAGTGAGGATGGGTGATCGTCAGCTTTGCCGCATGAAGAGCGAGCTTCCCCTTTTCCTTAACTCCATATCTTTTATCGGCAAAAACAGGGCACCCTTTGTCTGCAAGATGAACACGTATCTGATTCTTTCTGCCGGTGAGAAGGGCGACTTCAAGAAGACTGAAAAGCTCTGTTTCTTTTACTACCTTGTACCCTGTTCTTGCAAGCTTGCCTTTTTTGTCGTCACTGGTCGAGTGCATCTTGAAGGTGCTGTCTTCCTCAAGGTAAGAGGTAATCAGCCCTTCTTTTTCTTTCATGGCACCGTGTACGACGGCATAGTAGGTCTTCTCGAAATCATGCCAGTTGTCCTGCAGATATCGCTTGGCCTGCGGAGTCTTGGCAAAAAGAATAATGCCGGATGTGTCTCTGTCCAGACGGTGAACGATGTACACTCTGTTCTGTGATTTACGGTTACCTTTTCGTACATACTCTCTCAGAAGGTAGTAAGCAGTGTTCTCTTTGACTTTTTCCGTGCCCATGGTAAGAAGTCCACTGACCTTGTCTACAACAAGGATATCCCGATCCTCATGAAGAATCGAAAGGCCTCTGGGCCAGTGTCTTCGCGATGGCACCTTAAGTACTGTTTTGTTCTCCGACATAGTTTTCACTCCATAAGAAAGGCTATCTTTTGTTAAGACGCTTCATTTCCGCTTTTCTGCGCTTACGCTTCTCTCTTTTCACTGTAATCAGGTACAGGTCTTCCACTTTCTTCCTTGCCCATGGTGTCTTTCTCAAGAATTTAAGGCTGGACTTCACCGAAGGGTTGCTGTCAAAACAACGTATTTTAACAAGTTGCCCCAGTTCCTCCCAACCGTAGTACTCTTCAAGGCTGGTTACTATCTTCTCCAGAGTAACACCATGCAAAGGGTTATTGATCTGCTGTTCACTCATAATCCCGATCTAACCCTCCATGCCGGGTCGATATTTCAACTGCATACCTTTAAGAAATCTGCGCAGAGTCTGGTCTTTGCATTCCCGGTAGTGTTTGTGTTCCGGTTTACGAAACAGGGAACTTAATTCATGTTTACTCAGGCTGAAACCGGCCAATGTCATTATTTCCAGAATGTCTTCTGCTTTCAGGTTCAAAGCAATTCTCAGTTTCTTAAATATCATATTGTTGGTCAAGCGTTGAACCGGCTCCGGCTGAGAACCGTCTCCCGGGCCACGCCTGTCTATGATTAAGCCATTCAAAAATACGGAGAACTGAGCATCACTGCACTTCTGAAAAGCCGGGTCGTCTTCTCTGCTCAGCCAGTTGCAGACCTGATTTCTTGTAACCTGCTGATCAGCATTATCGAATATCTCAATCATTCTGGAATCGCTGAGATCGAGGGCATACCTGATCCGACGAAGAATATCATTATTTAACAAAAGCAATCTCCTATCTTTACTTGTTTCGCAACAGATGTCGGGTTGGCAGAAATTGCAGAAACTGCTGAGCCTGCCGGTCAGCTGATTACTAACAGCTTCGGTTGTGGTGGAGGCTACGCTGACATTTACAACTGGAACAGCAATTCACAGAGTATGCTGATCACACACAAATGCTGAGAGCCGGCAGTTCAAGACCTGCAAAAAGCGATCTCCTGCCCCAAAAAGAAAACAAAAAAACGGTGTGAAAAATCGCAAAAGGCAGGAAATTGAATCCCTCGAGGGATCAAGCCCTATATCTTAGCCTTCTTTTTGGCTTTTTTTTCCTTGCGCTTTTCTTTTAAAGTCTTTTCCGGTTTCTTCTTGACATTTTTTTTAGCATCTTTTCCCTTTGACATAAATCCCACCTTTGCTGGGTTTGATTGAATATAGCAATTGACAGTGTTTCTGACTACAGACAATCAGCACCAGGTAAATTGCAGCAGAAACTATTTCATGTATTCCCGTCTATCACTTGCAGTAACTGTGACAGCACCCGGCAGCGATTTACCGACTCCGTTGAAATCGGGGTACAACGGTGGAAAAAGGGAGGCAACTTATTTCGCAAGCCCCCCCTGTTTCTCGTCTGTTAACTGAGTTCGTCCAGTGTTTTCTTCAGTGCATCGGCATCATGGGTACCATAAACTGTTACATCACGGTTTCTGGAAAGAAGTCCCTGAAGAACTCTGCCCGGGCCCACTTCTATAAATGTGTCGAAACCGTTTTCGATCATAAGCTTCATTGAATCAGCCCAGAGAACAGGAGAGGTGACCTGCCTGATAAGAAGATCTCTGCTCTCCTCCACACCTGTGATGTAGTTAGCCGTTACATTTGCAACCACCGGAATGCCGGGATCAAAGAAAGCAGCTTCCCGTACAGGGCCCTCCAGGCCCCTCGCAGCATCATCCATCAGCGGACTGTGCCAGGCCCCGGAAACCTTCAGTGAAATAACTCTCTTCGCACCGGCTTCCTTGCATAGCTTACCGGCATACTCAAGTGGAACTTTTGCTCCGGAAATAACCACTTGACCCTTTGAGTTCATGTTGGCTACTCCGACCGGGCCTCTTTCTCTGGCCTTATCAACCATCTCTGTAACCTTCTCAAGATCCATGCCCAGTATAGCCTGCATCCCTCCGGGATACATATCGGCACACTTCTGCATGAGCTCACCGCGAATTCTTGTGAGTCTTACGGCGGTTTCAGGGATGAGAACCCCTGCCGCCACAAGGGCGGAGTACTCTCCAAGGCTGTGGCCTGCTGTTCCCTCAGGCTGAATCCCTGCTACCTGCAGTATTCTGAGAGCAGCTATGCTCACCATTGTAATGGCAGGCTGAGCATAATTTGTTTTTGTAAGTTTTTCTGCAGGTCCATCGCTTATTGTTTCCGTAAGATCGTGCAGTCCACTGAATTCGTAGCATTTACTCAGGAATTCAGCAGCCTCCGGGTAGTCTTTGAGATGAGCTTGCATACCCACCGCCTGCGATGCCTGTCCTGGGAACAGAAAGGCAATTCTTCCCATTAAAGTTCCTCCTGTACATGAGATTGCGCTCTGTATATCTTTATCATAAAATCAAGATTCCTCTGCCATCCTGAACCCACCTTTCAGGCCACATCTACCAGCTCAGATGTTTTACGATAACGACCTTCATTATACAAGAGTTCTGCTCCGGTGGATAGAGCAACAGAAAGCGACCTTCCGCCCATGGCAGCTTGATCGGCTTCTGACCGTAAAAAATCGGTTGTCTGTGGAAGCATTGTGTTCCGGTAGATGGTCTGACCGGTGTGTACCGGGTTTGTATCCCCATCTGTATTCAGTTCGGGCATAAGCAACGCGTTCTCCCCGAATAGAGGAAAGGCTGTGATCGGTAGAATCAGTACGAACAGGAAGAGTCTACGCACTATTCTCCTACTCTGGGCATTCTACCCAGCTGTATCATGAGAGAGGCCTCGCTTGTGAGGGCTGCAACTCTGGCTGAAACCAGGTTTGCCTCTGCCTGTGAAAGATCAGACTGCGCATCAAGCAGGTCCAACAGAGGAAGGGCACCCATCTCATAAGACATCAATGAAAGCCTGTACTGCTCCTGCGCCTGCTCAAGCATCAATTCAGAATCACTGTAGTACTGAATGTTTATTTTCAGTGAGTTACTCAGAGATTCAACCGATGCATTCACACTGTTTTCCAGTGTCTCAAGAGAAGCCTGCGAAATAAGGCTGGACGCTCTGGCAGTTTTGATTCTTGATTCACGGAGAAATCCGTCGAACACATTCCAGGAAAGATTGACACCTGCATTGAAACCGTCATTGTCAAACATCCGGTCAACATCATCAAGAGTGTTATCGCTCCAGCTCCATCCGCCAGATGCTCTGAGGCTGGGCCAGTAGGCTCTGCCGGCAGCAGTTGACTGAAGTTCAGCGGCTCTTGCCCTGAAGGAAGCGCCGAGAAGACCGGGATTGTCGGAATAGTCAAGAGGAATGCGTTGAACCGATGCCAGGGGAAGAGGTTCAATAACAGCATCAGGATTGATCTGCAGGTGGTCAATAGTACGATCCATGCCTGATGCATTGAAAAGAGAGCTGTAGGATGTGAAAAGAGACTGGTCTCTTCTGGTTACTGTGAGCTTGTCAGTGCTTTCCTGAACCTGCACCTGCAGCAGTTGAAGTGTTGTTGCGGCTCCTATTTCGTACAATGCCCCGGTTCTTTCAAGCTGATTTAGAGATCTTTCGTGTGCAGCCTCAGCAGCTTTCTTCAGTTCGACCGCCTCAAGAACTCCGTAGTATGCGTTGATAACATCCATTGTAACATTCAGAACATCACTCTTGTAATCTGCCCTGGCAGCCTGCAGTGATAACTCTGATGCCTCCAGATAAAGCCAGTTCTGACCTCCGGACTGCAGCAGTTCCTGAGAAAGAGAAAGACTGGTGGAATATGAATTGGTTTCGCTGTCCACAATACCACCACCGGCTACCGGCATGCTTGACCACATCCTGGAAGCACCGGCTGAGAAGTTGAGAGAAGGCCAGAGAAAGGATTTACTGCTTGTAAGAGAAGCTTCTGAGGAGAGCAGTGAAGCATCTGCAGAGGATATTGCCGGTGAATTCTGATAAGCAAGAGCCACCCAGCCGGAAAGGTCAAGAGCCTGCTCTGGGGCCGTCCCGAGCGATAGCACGGAGAGGTCAAGAGCCTGCTCTGGGGCCGTCCCGAGCGATAGCA
>JAGLOJ010000140.1 GCA_023139045.1 Candidatus Sabulitectum sp. | reverse complement strand
TCTGGGGCCGTCCCGAGCGATAGCACGGAGAGGTCAAGCTCTCTTACCTGATCTACTTCAGGCTGAGCTGTCAGGAAAACATAAAAAACAAATAGCAGGGAAGTCATAATCCTCCTTCGGCTCCGTCAGGAGCAATGAATACCGGAAGCGTCAGCAAAAGAATTCCGAATAAATATATAGTCCATGCAAGTCGTTGCCCAAAACTTGTAGTCTCGTTCCACCCAACGGAAAGCCCCCTGCCCCACAGGTAAACAGTTGCAAGGGAAGCAAGATCAAGCCTTGCAGCAAAAAGAACCAGAAACACTGAGAGTCTCGTAGCAGGCAATCCCATCATTCCCTCGGCAAAACTCCACGAGAATCCTCCCGGGAAGGAAAACAGGTAAGCCAGAAATGCAAGAAAAGCCACAAGAACCATGAAGGCTCCCATGGAAAGAAAGCTGCTTGTAACAGCAGGCCAGAGAGGTTTTTTACCACCCATGGCAAAAGAAAGGATGTAAACCGCAAGACCTGCAGCAGATGCCAGAATTATTCTCTCAATAAGTATCCACGTCGGCACCATCAGATTAGATTCGGTGAATCCTCCTCCTTGAAGAATGAAGGGAGTGAAACCGATAAACAGAATCACCGCAGCAGCACCTGCAAGTGCTTTGTTCTGATCCTTTCCAATGACATAACCATATGCTGTGGCGGGGTCTATGAACTGAATAAATACTGCAAGAAATGCTCGCCATGCTGTCGCCTGGGACGCCATCTGGTCGGGTTTCTGAGCTCTCACCTGTTTTTACCCCCCAGGGCTTTGCGGTAAACTTCCATGTACTCGTTAACTCTGTTGTCCCATGAAAAATCGGTACTCATGCATCTCCTTCTATACCATGCCCATCTTCTTCTGTTCCTCCAGCTTTCAAGAAGCTCCTTCATAGCTTTGATGAATTCGTCATTTCCATCTGAGAAAGAGAAGCCTATTTCGCCGGTAACACTATCAGCAAGACCTCCAACAGACCTCACCAGCGGGACTGTACCGTAACGCATGGCCATCATCTGCCCAAGACCGCATGGTTCGAATACTGAAGGCATCAAGAAAGCGTCTGCACCTGCGAATATTCTTCTTGCCCGACTGTCATCATAAGCAATTGTTACCGATATGCAATCAGGATACCTCTCCGCTGCATCAAGAAGGGCCTGCTCTGCCCACAATTCACCAGTACCCAGAATAGCCAGGCTGAGGTTCATTTCCATGAGCCGATCCATACACGTTATAACAAGATCAATACCCTTTTGCGACGTAAGCCTGGTTACCATTCCCAGGAGAGGAGCTTCTTCGGATTGCTTAAGACCCAACTCAGAGCAGAGCCTCTTTTTACAAACTGCTTTTCCTCCCATGTTTCCCGGGGAGTAATTACTGAGAATTTCTTCATCTGTAGCGGGGTTCCATAGAAGCGGATCGATACCGTTGAGAATTCCCGTGAGTTTGTGCGAGTGTTCTCTGAGAACACCATCGAGAGCACAGCCGAATTCAGGAGTTTTAATCTCGCTGGCATAAGTGGGACTTACTGTCGTTATTCTGTCAGCAAAAGTGATACCACCCTTAAGAGAATTCCAGTCTCCCCAGAATTCAATCCCGTCAATGTTGTACAGAGTCTCCGGCAGGAAAGTTGCGGCATAGTCTGAATGAGGATACCGACCCTGAAATTGAAGATTGTGAATGGTCAGCACCGTTGCCGTATCTAATTCCCTGAGATATACAGGTATCAGAGATGTCTGCCAGTCGTGGCAGTGAATGATGTCTGGAACAAAGCCATCAATACTTGAGAGCGAGGCAACTGCCCTGCTGAAAAATGAAAATCTGGCGGCATTGTCATCCCAGGAAGAGTCCGGGGTCGGTCCGTAGATGCCCTTCCTCTGAAAATACTCATCCCTGGCAACAAGAAAAACGGTGACTCCTGCTGTCTCTGCACGAGCAAGGCCAAAAGACTCTCCCAGAAATGTCTTTTGCGTGGAAAGCCATTCTATCCCGAATTCATTGGAATCGGATTTGATATCACCGTAATATGGAATGATCACCGAAGCATGAACGCCATCTGTCCTGTTAAGAGCCTCCGGCAGAGCTCCTACAACAGAACTTAAACCGCCTGTACTGATCAGGGGATAAACCTCGGATGCTGCGTGAAGAATTCTCATTTCTCACCCCTCTTCATCCTGACGATCATGATTGTCCCGCCAACAACCACTGCAGCAAGAGTAACCATAAGAAGAACTGCCGTCAGTTCTGCCATAAAATTCGCGGCACGATCAAGCTCGGCACCGAGAATAATTCCCGCAAGAACCATCAGCGCATACCACAAAATGACGCTGAAGGACGTACAAGCAAGAACAGATGACTTTTTCATGCCGGTAGATGCTGCAACAACAACAAGAAGGGATCTGATCCCCGGAATGAACCGGCTGAAAATCAGTATCCACGCCCCGTGGCCGGCCAGTAATCGTTTTGATCTTTCAAATCCGTTTTTTCCTGAAGCTCTGATAATCAGCGATTCAAGTTTCTCCATTTTTGAGCTTCTACCCATGGAGTCCAGTATTAAAGTAGATGCCATACATCCTAGAAAACCCGGAAGCCAGAGAAAATAAATCGGGATGTCCCGACTTACTCCAAGACCTGACAGGGCGATGTAAAGAATATCCCCTGGAAACGGAGGGAAAAGCGTTTCCACAAAGGCAATCAGACCCATAAATATAGAGTGCCAGACATCACCTATACCCAGGAAGAATTGCCAGATTGTCTCTGTCACACAGTCCTCCGTACCAGTTCAGTAAGCACGCTGCATCCTGCACCTTTTCCCTGAGCAAGTTCACCGATTGTGTTGGTTGTGGTTCCCTTTATCCAGACCTTCTCCACTGAAATACCAACAATATCCGAGAGTCTTTTCATGAGCATATCTCTTACAGGTGATATCTTCGGTCTTTCGCCGATAACAGTCACATCAAGCCGTTCGATCTCCCAACCGGCTTTCCGAACCATCTCAACACAGATGGCCAGAAGATGAGAACTGTCAGCATCTTTCCACCGGGATCCTGCAGGAGGAAACAGGGTTCCAATATCGCCAAGCCTGGAAGCAGACAGTACAGCATCCGCCACAGCGTGCAGAACCACATCACCATCGGAATGCCCCATCAGCCCGTCAGTGTCGGAGAGCCTGCAGCCGCAGAAATAGAGCGGCCTGTCAGGGTCAAATGGATGAAAATCAAGGCCGGTACCTATAACCCGGACGGGCTTGTTCATGAGGAACGAAAGCAACTCGGCATCCTCCCTGTCGGTCAATTTGATGTTGCTTCTGGATCCCGCAACTGTTGTAACAACTTCTCCCGCTGCTTCATAAGCAGCAGCCTCATCGGTGATGTCACCAGCAGTCGCAAGTACTTGAATAAGCCTCTCAAGATAAAATCCCTGAGGTGTCTGACTCAGTCGAAGCTCTTCCCTGTCAAGGGTTTTCATGACCATATCTCCGCTTATTTTCTTCACCGTATCGCGCAGAGGAATAACAGGTATCACAGCGATACTTTTCTTCGTTGCTTCCATTACCCGCAGGATACATTCCCGGTCCGCGAAAGGTCTTGCACCATCGTGAATCAGAACATGGGTGACTCCCTGTGAGCGCATGAACTTCAACCCGTTCATCACCGAATCCTGCCTTCTTTTTCCACCTGGGACTGTACTCAACTCTGATGGTGGCTCCCACCACACCCGCCAGTGATCACCCTGTGGTGTTACCACCACAAGATGATCTACTAACGATTCGAAGGTTCTTACAGAATGGTCGATTACCCGCTCACCTGCAAGCAATGTGAACTGCTTGGGAACATCCCCGCCAAACCTGGTTCCGGCCCCGGCGGCAACAATCACCGCGCCCCAGGATTGCCTCCGGATATCAGTCCTGCCCATTCTCTCCGCTGCCTTCTGCTGCTACTTTTCCGAAAACCATTGTTCCACCCTTTGCACGGAATGTAGTGTGGGCGGTAACCTGAGTTTCTTTACCAAGGAGATCTCCTGCTTCATCAACCACAACCATTGTGCCATCGGAGAGAAATCCTACACCCTGAGTCGCGGTTCTGCCTTTCTTCTGAATTCTCACGGTGAATGAATCTCCAGGCAGCACAACTTCCCTGGAAGCAGGGCCAACATCGGAAAGCCGGATGACTCTGATACCTTCGCGCTCGGCGGTGTCAGCCATATCCCCGTCACCGGTGAGCAGGCAGATCTTCTCTTTACGGAGCCATTCCAGCATTCGATGCTTTTCTCTTTCTCCCTCTCCGAAATCACGGTATTCCATGAGACCACCGGACTTTCCAACGGATTCCTCCAGCCTCTGAATGGTCTCAGTTGCCCTTCTGGCCCTTCCCCGCTTAACAATGTTCCTGCCCTTCTGCATCTCATCAATGTTGTGCTTCACTGATAATGGTATAGAGAAGGGTCCGGGCAGAAGACCGGCAAGTGAAAGATCGGCAACTCTTCCATCCACAGCCGCAGAAAGATCAACAAGAACAGGCATGTTCCACTGTGGACCACTCTCTTCCTCAATGCTGATCAATTCAAGCTTTCTTCCCTTGTTAACGGCAACAAGGGCAAACACGTAAGCAAATGCCACAGGTATAAGCACCAGCAGGTCAGACCAGTATGACTTCCAGCTCTCATCGTGAATACCTATTTTCAGAACAAGAATCAAGAGGATTCCCACAATTAAGCCAACTGTGGAACCTGCAGTGATATACACTAACTTATCCGCTGGAACTTTAACTATCATCCGCTCAAGGACGGCAGCCACTATTCCAATGCCAAGACCGATGAACCCAACCATCAAGTTTCCTGAAGCGAGGGTTCCAGCAAGGCCGAGGGCAAGAATAAATAGAATACGCACTTCCCAGCCTTTCTTTAATTTAACCATTCTTCTCCTTTTTCCACCAGAAGCCCTGAAATTGCAGCAGAAAGTGTGCTGAACCTGAAATTGGGTCCGGTGTCTTCTTTTTTCTCACGGGCGCAGGCCAGGTTGGAAAATCCAAGGTTGCCTGATTCCGCAAGTCTTCTGTCAATTCCGGCAACGGGTCTGATCTCGCCTCCGAGACCAACTTCCCCGCTCAATGCCGTGTCTTTTTTCAGCGGTCTTTCCAGGCGGCTGGATGCAACCGCAAGGCAAACAGCCATATCAGCGCCGGGATCAACGATGTTGAACCCCCCGGCTACGTTCACATACACATCCTGATTCCCAAGTTCAATGCCGCATCTTCGCTCTAGAACGGCAAGCAGCATTGCAAGTCTGCCGGAGTCGAAACCGGTAGCCCGTCTCTGGGGAAAACCGTAGTGAGTGGTACTGGTCAGGGCCTGAATCTCCACCAGGAAAGGTCTTGTTCCCTCCATGATGGCAGCCACTGCGGAACCTGCACCAAGTCCACCGTCTCTCTGAAGGAAATAGCCGGATGCATCTGCAACTTCCTTCAAACCCTTTTCTTTCATCTCAAACACGCCCAGCTCGCTGGTGGAACCGAATCTGTTCTTAACAGCTCTGAGAAGTCTGAACTGATGAAACGAGTCACCCTCAAAGCTGATAACAGCATCTACAAGATGCTCAAGAACTTTGGGTCCGGCAATTGACCCCTCCTTGGTAACATGTCCGATAACAAAAACAGTAAGCCCCCTGGGTTTGGCTAGATTCACCAGGCTTGATGCACATTGTCTTACCTGAGAAACAGAACCCGCTGCGCTTGAGAGCTGATTTGTATGAAGAGTCTGCATCGAATCAACAATAAGCACCTGGTAGCTGTCCGCTTCAATCTTCCTCTCTACAGCAGCAAGGTCAGTGGTTGGAAGAAGCATCAGATTAGCAGAGGGTGTTCCCACTCTTCCTGCTCTGTCTGCAACCTGCCCCGGAGACTCCTCACCTGTGGCATAAAGCACCTTGAGACCGCTTGCCGCCATGTTCATTGCTGCCTGTATCATCAGGGTACTTTTTCCAATACCGGGCTGTCCGCCAATCAGAATGACAGACCCCTTAAAGGCACCGCCGCCAAGAACCCTGTCAAATTCCCCGATATGAGTGGAAATCCTCTCTCCATTCTCAATATCCACATCGACTATACTGACGGCTTCAACCTTTGACGAATATCCGGTTGCCGCAGAAGCTGATACTCTTTCAACAACCTCTTCCACCATTGTGTTCCAACTGCCGCAATGGGGACATTTCCCTGCCCATACAGCAGATTCCCCGCCACACTCGGTACAAAAGAAAACAGACCTCGGCTTTTTACCTGCCATCAGAATCCATCGTCCTGGGTTTCATCGGGATAGAAAGTTGTTGTAGAGGCGTTGAAGATGAGTCTGATATCACCCCTCTGACCCTTTCTCTGCTTTGCTATCTTAAGAAGTATCCGCCTGAGGCCTCCCTGAGCACGATCATCTTCTTTTCCGGAATCGGCGTTCTCGTCATGGAGGAACATCACCATATCCGCATCCTGCTCGATCGCTCCGGAATCCCTGAGATCACTCAGTCTCGGCGGTCCCTCACGCTTGGCTGCACCTCTGCTCAGCTGTGAAAGAACCATCACCGGTATCTTCAGGTCCTTCGCCAGGCCCTTCAGGTCGGAGGAGTTTTTTGCCACCCTGAGCTGATGACTTTCCACATCATCGGATCCATGCATGAGCTGCAGATAATCCACAAAGACGGCGGCAATACCACCCTTTTCCCTCTGTGCAAGCCTCCTTGTCTTTGCCCTTATTTCTGCAGATGAGATAGACGGGGTATCATCAATAAATATGGGAAGATTGCTGAGATCTTCAGCTGCCTTGTTGAGATCATCGAAAAAACGATCTGCCAGAGTGCCATCAATGATGGGCTGAATGCCTACCCCGGCCATTGAGCTGACCAGCCTCTGGGTAAGCTGATCCGCTGTCATTTCAAGGCTGAAGAACACAACGGCCCCTTTTCCCTGCGCTGCAATATTGCGAGCCATGTTTAACGCGAGACTGGTTTTTCCCACACCTGGTCTGGCGGCTATAACATTCATTTCACCGGGGTGGAAACCGGTGGTCATTCTGTCAAGTGGTTCGAGCCCTGTGGATAAACCGGTAACTCCGTCCTTTGCGTCGCGCATGGTTCTGAAAGTGTTGATTGCCTCTGCTGTGAGCTCGCTTACCCTGAAGAAATCCTTCTGAGAAGAAGATGTGCCTATATCGAACATCTTCTGGCTTACCTCATCAAGAAGTTCACTGGCATTCACATTGGTTGAGAATACCTTGTCCATCCCCTGACTGGCGATGGACAGAAACTGCCTGAGCAGAGAACCATCTTTTACAATTTTGCTGTAACTGAGCACATTTGACAGAAATGGAAGATCATCGGTAAGTGCAGAGATGTACTCGAGGCCGCCGGCAGCATCCAGTTCCCCGATACGCTCCAGTTCGTTGGACACAGTGACCAGGTCAATCGGTTCACCTCTGGAATCGATAACTTTTGAAGCCAGAAATATTCGTCGATGCCTGTTATCATAGAAATCACTCTCTGACAGCATTGCAAACACTTCTATGGCTATCATCGAATCAATAAGCACACCGGCAAGAACTGATTTCTCGGCTTCAGCACTCCAGGGCTGTTTTCTTCCTTCAGTCATTATTTTCTCCGCATTCCCGGGGCAATCCCGCTTCATCCATGAAAGATTTCAGTCTTTTCATGTCTTCCCATACCGGCCTTTTCAATGCTGGAGATCGAAGCAGGGCCGCAGGATGGTATGTGACAAGAACAGGTGTATCCATGTAGCGGTGAAATTCGCCTCTGAGGAGACCTATACCTGTTCGGGTATTCAGTAGAGTCCTTGCAGCGCTTGCGCCAAGGGCAACAATTATCCCGGGTTTCATTATCTCAATCTGCCGCTGAAGAAACCTGCCGCAGATCTCCGATTCAGAAGCAGAGGGAGCTCTGTTATCGGGAGGTCTGCATTTAACAATGTTTGCGATGAACAACTTCTCACGGTCCAGATCAATAGATGCCAATATCTTATCAAGCAGTTTTCCGGAACGCCCGACAAAAGGTCTTCCGGTCTCGTCCTCTGTGGCTCCGGGACCTTCACCAACCACAAGAATCCCCGCCTCCGGGTTTCCTTCACCAAATACAATATTCTTCCTGGTAGAGCCCAGTTGACATTTCATGCACCCTGAGAGTTCTTTCTTCAGAGCCTCCATGCTTCCCGAAATACCTTCTGGAGGAACAGCTTGCCTGTCCTCTTCTTCAGCTTTCTTCTGCACCCATTCAGGCAGCACAAACATCCGGTCAACACCGAAACTCTCAACGACTCCCCAGAACGGATCTCTCCCCTCAGCCATTATCCGAATTCTCCATTTCTCTTCCAAGTGCAGCAGCAATTCCCAATGCAACGAATTTCTTTGAACCGAATGGTATTTCAACACTTTTCTCGCTTGAGGCAAACAGAATTGTTCCCGAGTTGCAGGCAGTTTCCATTCCCTCAGAGGGTCTATTACCCATGTTGAGAAAAATTGCAACTGCGCCTTTTCGCTTCATTTTTGAACGGGCTCTTTCCACTGCTGTCTCTCCGTATTCCAGTGCGAAAGATAACACCGGACATGGAGGGGCAAGAGACACAGTAATGTCAGGGGTAGGCTCAAGGGCAATGGAAATACCTCCCTGACTCCTTTTCAGCTTACCGGAAGCAGCAGACACAGGAGTAAAATCTGCAATTGCCGCTGCCATAACAAGCAGGTCGGCACAAAGAACTTCTTCCTTCAGGGCTGCCAGCATATCATTGGCACTTCCGACCTTCACCAGACGCACAGGGCCAGGAGGCTTCATGTTAAAAGCAGGGCCGCTCACAAGAACAACCTCGGCACCTGCGGCAAGGAATGCCTCTGCAAGAGAAACCCCCATCAAACCACTGGAACGGTTGGAAACAAACCTGACTTCATCGATCATTTCCCTGGTTGGACCGGAGGAAACAACAACCCGCTTTCCTCTCCAGAAGTCCAGACCGTTCACATAACCACCGTGATAATCCAGTGCTTGAACGGGCCAGCCGATGTTCTGAAGTTTCATCTTCTCTGCAAGAAATATGGTTTCCACCCCGGACTTTGCCTTTTCAAGAACATCATTGCAGATGAAATAATCAAACACCCCCATAACCGAAACTTCACCGGCGGCAGCTTTCATCCGCTTTTCGACTGTTTTACCCGAATCAGTATTCCGCTGTTCAAGACGATTGCAAAGCACATCACTGCTTGCAGGCAGCACAAAAATAAGTACTGCAGAGGGCATCGCTTCTTTTACCTGCACTGCTCCCTGCACATCTATATCCAGAACAACACTTCTGCCACGGGCCATCTGCTTCCGTACCCATGAACCTTCAGTGCCATATCTGTTTCCGTGAACCTGTGCCCACTCAAGAAAATATGAGTTTTCCACTCTGCGGGTGAACTCACCATCGTCGACGAAAAAGTAGTCTTCACCGTGTATTTCTTCCCCGCGGGAAGGTCGAGTTGTGGTGGAAACAGAAAATTCAGTTCCCTCATATTTATCAACAAGGTGGTGTGCAAGTGTTGTTTTTCCAGCACCGGAAGGACCGGCAAGAACAAAAAGCATTCCGCTACTGAACATTTGCAACCTGCTCGCGAAGGCCACCAAGAATGTCCTTCATCTCTATAACCTGATGTACTGCCTTGGAGTTATCCACTTTGGAGCCCATTGTATTCAGTTCCCTGTGCATTTCCTGAAGAATAAAGCCCAGTTTCCTGCCGCAGCCGTTATCGGCAAGAACGGCAAGACCGGACTGAATATGTGCCGCAAGTCTCTGGTGCTCTTCCGCAATATCAATTCTGTCAGACAGCAGAGCCATTTCCTGAGCCAGCCTGTTTTCATCCACCTTTGCATCCCCCAGTAACTCTGTAATTCTTTTTTTCCTCTCGTCGAAAAGATGGGTGACCCGTTCGCCGTGACCCTCTGAAACAGGACCGGAAAGCTCTCCAATTTGTTTCAAATTCTCTGCAAACATCAGAGCCAGACCACTTCCCTCTTCCCGCCGGGAGAGCAACAACCCTTGAAATGCCTCTTCAACCGCAGCAATCAAGTTCTGATCGAACCCCTCACCGGCTGAAGGATCAGGTACCCGCATCATACCGGAAAGAGTGACCAATCTGAACGCATCCGGGCTGGAAGTAAGGAAAAATTCCTTTGCAAGTTTGTCTGCACCTTCCAGGTAAGCTCTGGCCAGAGAAATATCCGGTTCAGGAAGAGCCCCGCCCGAATCCGACTCTACAGAAACATTCACATCTATTCTTCCTCTTGAAAAGACTTCTTTTCCGCGCCTGTAAAGAGGCTCCTCCAGATGGGCGGCCTCGCGGGGCATTCTGAAGTGCAACCCGAGCCCTTTGTTGTTTACAGACTTAACAAGAACTGTAATTCTATATTTACCAACAACTTGAGAACTATTTCCAAAGCCTGTCATAGATTCCATAAAAAAATATCCCCCCCTGTGAAATTGCTCCCGCACATATCTTATTATCTATAGAGCCGTGTCGATTGTCCACTGAAACCGGGTAACAGATTGTAACAGCTTGACTTCACACAGTACATTGTGTGATACTATGTGTGGAGGTAATTGATATGGCAACTAATCTGCAGATTGATGATCAACTGATACTGAAGGCAGTTAAACTGGGGGGACACAACACAAAGAAAGCAGCGGTTACACAGGCATTAATCGAGTATATTCAGTATCTTGAAAAACAGAAGATTCTGGCCTTGTTCGGTACTATAGAATTTGATCCTGACTACGACTACAAAGAACAGAGAAATCGGGTATGAGGATACTGGTAGATACTTGTGTCTGGTCTATTGCCCTGCGCCGTCCGGAGCAAAATTCATTCTCAACAGCAGTAGAATTACGCAATCTGGTGGCTGATAACAGAGTTGAGATCATTGGATCAATTCGTCAGGAACTTCTTTCCGGTATACGCGAAAACTCGCGATTCACAAAAGTCAGAAACCGTCTTGCTGCTTTTCCTGATGTTCCAGTTGTAACAGAAGACTATGTCACAGCCGCCATATTCTGCAATTTATGCACTGCAAATGGAATTCAGGGGGCCAACGCAGACTTTCTGATCTGTGCAGTCAGCATTCGTAATCAATTTGCCATTTACACCAAAGATAAAGACTTCTTGTATTTCGCAAAACATATTCCAATCACTTTACACAAAGAGGAATCACCTTAACACATTTAGCTGGATTGTTGGGAAGATGAAACAATGGAAGGCATATATTTCAGCGCCCTGAGACCCATAATTGAGCAGAGGATAAAGAATCGAGCCTGCGGATCAGTGGGTATGACATCCTCTTCCACTCTATCGCTGGGGTTCGGAATCGGATGGTTGCATCTCCATGCTAAACCTGACTCCCCTGGTCTCTGGTGGACAGATAAAGCGTCCACCATACCGCCCGACTCTCCATCCTGGGAGCATCATTTGAAAGGCGCCCCTGTGGAAAAGGTAATTCAGCAGGGCGCTGACAGGGTAATTGAGATTCATTTCGCCAGCAGAACTCCGTATGACGCAGGTGGTATAAGACTGATCTTTGAGGCGACCGGCAGGAATGCCAATATCATACTGGTAAGACAGACCGACAACAGAATTCTTGCCTGTCTCAGAAAAGTTCTCTCCGGCGTGAACCGGTTCAGAGCAATTTCGCCTGGTGTGATTTACAAGCCTCCCCCTTCATCAGGAATTCCCCCGGATGAATGGGGTTCCGAAAAAGTACAGAAACTACTTCAGGTCAATGTTACTCCGAGAATTCTTTACCAGAATCTTGAGGGTGTTGGCCCTGTATCAGCAAAATCAATTATTGCCAATGCAGGAAAAGTCTCTGAAACCGTTAAAGAGCTGGGCAAACAGCTTGCAGAAGAAAATTTTACTCCATGGCAGACCCGGTTCGGCAAAGTCCCCGTCTGCCTGGGAGACGGCCAGCCGGTAGAGAATCCCCTGGCTCCTCCAGAGACTGAGGCAACAGACAAAAAGAAGGGAGAGTACCGCCCTTCACGAACACAGCTCGGTACCATTCTTAAAAAACGCCTCTCCTCGGAAAAGAAAAAAATCAGAAGCTCGCAGAAATCTCTGAACCGTCTTGCCAGTCCTGACGAACTTCGGAGCTGGGGCAACCTGATTCTTACCCACAAAAAAGACCTGAGAAAAGGGATGAAAAGCACCACTCTTACAGACTGGGAAGGTACAGAGATTACCATTAAGCTAAAAGAATCTCTGAACCCGGTTGAAAACGCAAACAGATACTTCAGGAAAGCCGGAAAAGTTCACCTTGAAAAAAGCCGGCTTGAAGAGCGCATTCTGACTGCAATGAAGCGCACAGACTTTCTTGAAGATATACAGAAACGACTGGATACAATGTCTGACGAGGAAGTTACAAAACATCTGACCAGACTGGGGAAACCCGAAAAGAAAACTACCGGTGCCCCTCTTGAGTACATCCTGGATGGTGGATGGCGCTGCCTTGTTGGCAGAAATGCCAAACAGAACGACCACCTCACATTCAAGATGGCAGGCAGAGACGACATCTGGCTCCACGCTCGTGGCGTGGCAGGAGCACATGTAATACTCAAACGTGACGGCAGAGCCGATAACCCCAGTACAGCAATTATGGACCAGGCTGCCCATGTTGCCGCAAAGCACAGTACAACCAACGGAGTGGTTCCAGTAGACTGGACCCTGGCGAAGTATGTAAGGCGCATGAAAGGCGGGGGCCCCGGTCAGGTTGTTTACGTCAGGGAAAAAACTCTTTTCGCTGAAGCCTGAGGATCACTGGAGGCTCTTGACTTAGTTCAGTAACTTTACTAAGTTTACTTACATGAAAGACAAAAACCAGAAGAGGCTTACAAGAACATTTCCAATTGATATTGATGTTGCTATGCACAAGACATTGAAAATGATGGCGATTGAGTCTGACATGACTTTGCATGCGTTCATTATCAGTGTTTTGACCTCGGTTGTCGCTGAGTATCACCCGGAACATTTGCAGACATCAAAAGATGATGCAAGCAGGAGTATTCAATAATGGATACTCTATTTTCCCACAGCACAAGCTCATATCCAATTCGTTGTTCTCCCGAAACACCAGTACACATTGTTACTGGTGATGTTAGAGAACAACTTGCGCTTGTCCCAGACAACACATTCGACAGTTGTATTACTTCTCCTCCTTACTGGGGAATGCGTGATTATGGGCTGACGGGACAGATCGGTGCTGAAGATGACATCAACGACTATATCTCAAAACTGGTAAGAGTCTTCCGCGAAGTAAGACGCACTCTTAAGACAGAGGGAACATTCTGGCTGAACATCGGAAACACTTACACTTCAGGAGGACGCAAGTGGAGAGATTCTGATACGAAAAATGCTGGTCGTGCAATGCTCTATCGTCCAGATACGCCAAAAGGTTTGAAGAAGAAGGATTTGATTGGTATGGCCTGGATGCTTGCAATGGCATTACAACAGGATGGGTGGTATCTGCGATCAGACATTATCTGGCAGAAACCCAATTGTCAACCGGAATCTGTCAAAGATAGAGTAACCGTTTCTCACGAATATCTTTTCATGCTCACTAAAAGCGAAAAATACTACTTCGATCAAAATGCAGTTAAAGAACCCCGTGATGATGGGAAAGGCCTGAAAAACAAAAGAACCGTATGGCGTATAAATACCGAACCCTGCAAAGAGGCACATTTTGCTGTGTTTCCTCGTGCATTGGTCAGGCCATGTATTTTTGCGGGTTGCCCGCAGGATGGGGTAATTTTGGATCCCTTCTTCGGAAGTGGAACTGTAGGAGTAGTGGCAATAGAGACTGGACGCAGATGCCTGGGAATTGAACTAAAAGAAGACTATACCATCATAGCAAAAAAAAGATTATCACTCCTTCAACCAGATCTTTTTGCTAAATTCTCTTAGGTGGCGCGAAACTCCATGATGCATGAAGAATGCAATTTGTTTTCTGAAGTTTCTTAATCTGTAATTTTCTTTCTCCTCCGCCGTCAAAATACAAACAGTACTTCGGCTTTTGCCCTTTCCCAACGTAACAGTACCCTGGTTTCGGAAATTGAGAACTATCCAATTTCATTTTCAAGACACCATTCCTGGCTTCCTGCAATAGAGTAATTGGAATCTCAACCAGCTCATATACAAAATCAGGTTTACCTTTTTTCAAAGTTCTGAGCATGAAAATTCTGTCAAATGTAGAAAGCGCTTTCAAAAACTGGTCGCGCAGTCCAATCAGATCCTTCGGATTATCTCCCCATTCTCCTCCACCGAGTTCCATAAATTTGGAAATATGAATCGCATTAATTCGAATGCTTGCAGCAGCTTCAGTTTTAAGAGAAACTCTCTGCCGGGCAATTGTAATATCAAAACCGCGTTGCCCTCTTGGTGCCAAATCTGCGGGTATCCCGGCTATTCGAAGAACACTTTCCAATGCATATTCAAATTTGTCTTTGGAGAAGGGCTCTCGAGAAAAGCAGTGGTGGAGTCTCAGTATGTCGCCAAAATCATCAACAATAGCACTGTCAAAAATATCGGTTTGAGGTGAAACTGAGAAATCCTTCGGTTGTTGAAATACATCAACAATCGTATCAACCAATTCCAGACGGTAATCACTGAGTTGCGGGATAGTAGCCAAAATCCGCTTAATTCGCTTAGTGCGGTCCAAAATTCACCATTCCTTACTTAATGCGCCACTCAACTAATACTGTGTGCCAACAAGAAATACATCGCATGGAAAATGAGTAACTGCAGAGCAAAGTGCAAGTCCCTTTATCACTGTCAATATCCATTTGCCTTTTTCTATTCGCAAAGACAGGCTCCATCAGATATTATCTTCAGGCTTCCTGATCCCTGATCAAACCGAACCTCTGCGGAATTCCCGGGTTATCGGGGTATAGCATGGAGGATTTGATGAATATGGCAAAAACAAAATCAGACAGAAAACTTGTAAAGGCGGCAAAAACCGGTGATCTGTCTGCTTTCAGTGAACTGACAGAACGGTGCAGACCTGAAATAATGGTCGAATTGACCGGGCTGACAGGTAACATCCATGACGCGGAGGATGTGCTTCAGGAAGCCTTTCTGAGAAGCTTTCTGAAGCTCTCCTCGCTGAAAGAGCCATACAATTTCGGCGGGTGGGTCAGGTTGATTGCCAGGAACATTGCTCGTAACCGACTCCGAAGAGAGCCAAAGTTTGTGCAGTTGCAGGAAAACTTTGCCGAAGGCAGAGCTGAAGTGAACACTGATGATGGCTCTTTACAAACAGAGCTTGCTCTGCTGGCACTCTCCCGACTGTCTCCAAAACTGCGGGAAACCACTCGTCTTACTTATCTCTCCAACTATTCCCAGAAACAGGTTGCAGCACGACTTGGAATTCCCCTGGGCACGGTAAAGCGTCGCCTCTGGGAAAGCCGGATCAAAATGAGGAAAGAGGTAATGAGTATGTCAAGAACAGGAAGAACCCCCGAGTCAGTGAATACAGTACCGGTTATCAAAATTCGGGATCTCCCGGGCGAAGAAATGACAGTACATGCTGTCGGGCCAGGACTCTATTTCAGCACGGTTTTGAAAGAAGGTCATGAAGAAATCTGTCAGTTCTTTGATTATCCGGGTGGGATTCTTACACAGATCGCACACTCCCAGGTGGTGCGTAAAACAGAGGTTTTCGGCAGGAAATGCTTTGAAGTGCTGATTGATCACTCCGATTGCGAACCACCCATACCTAATGTTCTCCAGTATTTTACGCTGACAGATAATGGTTTCAGCTGGGTCATGATGACAACAGCAGATGAAGCTTATCCTCAAACACGGTTTATGAAAGAAGGGGAAGAAATATTTCCCCTTTCCTATTCAAGCGGGGAAAATGAAGAGTACTCTGCTCGTGCAGTAGAGCTGACTGTTGGAAATATCAACTACGGGCATTGCCTGGCAGTATTCTGGAGCTGGCAGAATGGCACACCGGCGGAGAGCTTCTTCACTTTGAAAGGAAGACAGGTTCTGCACCGCAGATATGCCGGTCCGGAGGCACCGGAATCACAGAATTACCAGTATGAGAACCTGCCGGAAGAAGGCGCAAAGGTGTTCAGAGGAACAGAATACCGTCTCTGGTATGATACGGTTCTGTTGCAATCCTGAAACTACAGTTTCAGACCTCCTGAGATGTTACACTTAACATATCAGGAGGTCTGAGTTTAGATAAATGAGTAAACCAGAACAACACAATCGTAATATGTATCGGTTGCCACCAGCATATCTTCAGAGAAATCAATTGCATCAATCCTCTGCGGCAAAACAATTGAATCAAGATAGGCTCCGTCTAAATTATACCGGTCCATGATGGTAATATCAGATGGTTCTTTCTCGCCGACATTCTCGTCATATGATCCCAGCACCATGTACACAATATCATCTTTAATGCCGCAGTCTACAACATACACAGAAACGACTGTAGCTCCTGCACCATTATCGTGAGGGTGGCCTTTTTGAACGGGCATGTCCCGATCAATCATTGCAACAAGTTCACCTGAAGATGCACTGAATACTGCAGCCGATTTTTGAAAGTAAGAACTGAGAAGAACAAGCTCACCATCAAAAGCAATATTCAGATTGGCATTACCATGGATAGCTAAACGCCCTATGGCGTTATCATCCCAGAAGCCGGCACCCATTCCAGACAAAAACTCTCCGTTGGATATTGAGAAAAGAGAAATGAGATCTGATTCTACGACACTGGCAACTGCAAGAGTATCTCCGGAGATATCCACATCATAAGGCCAGGCTACAGGAATTGAGTATTTCCATTCGCCCGAAAATCTGTCAAGTATATCTACTCTGCCAAGACTTCTATTGCAGACAGCAACAACATCTTCACCAACTGCTATGTTTCCAATGTCCGAGAAGTGACCCGGGCCCTCCCCGTGCTCTCCACATCGCCAGAGTATTGTGCCATCAGTCTTGAAGCAGACAACCTGGTGTAATGCCCAGTCAGTAACAAAAAGAGTATCTCCTGCAATATCCGCGTCAAGCGGCTCATATATTATGTCTGTAGTGGATTCCCCGCCAAATGAGTACACTTCAGCAGGGTTTACAGCTTTGTTCTCATCATTTTCCCACAGCCCTTCAGACGAAGACTCGGCCCATGCCTTCCATTTCTCTGTGTCATTCCCTATTTCCGAATTCGATCCGCCTATGCAGCCAGCAATGCCGACCAACAACAGTAAATACGATATCAGTAATATCTTGCTGTACATAACTCAGTCTCCCGATCAATAAGAGTGTTTTTGCTGAAATCATCGCTTAAATGAATATTTGTTTTTGCAATTACCAGCCTTCCATCGAACACGGCAAAAGAAGTCACGGCGCTGCTGAATGGAATTACTGAAGCTTCCCTTGTATTCAGATCAACAATCCATATTTCGCTGGAATCAGTGGGAAATACGGCAGTGCCTAAAAGAACCCACAGAGAATCATTCTGAGATTGTAAATCGTCCACCGGCATCACCGCCAACAACGGTACATTTTCAGACATGAGTAAAATTGGCTTTTTTCTTTTGTACCCAAATGAAAAACTCTCCAGCAGAGTTCCTTCACTGTCAAATACATGCACTAACGATTCATCTCTTATGGTTCCCGCATATATTCTGCCGTTGCTACATGCCAATGCATGCAACTCGCTATCACTGGCGGTTAAGCAGGAATTATTTGTTAGTGCTGTATTCTCTTCGAAATCTTCATCCAGAAACACAATGGCATTCTCATTAAATAGCAGTGTCCCTATGTATGTATTGCCCAGACACTTGAAATCATAAAAAAAACCTTCATCGTAACTAAAAGAAAGTTCCATTTCATGGGTATCCAATATTTCACCGGTTCTTCGATCATAGATCTTAATGCGACGCATATCGCTGTCAGTTGCACAAGCTACAACGGTGGTATCTTTCAAGCAGATCGCACTAATCCCCCCCATGTTCGACCCATTATTCACACACCATACCGGATTACCATCCCAGTCATACTCAGCCAGTCCTGGTCCGTCTTCTATCCCAATTCGATACAACATAAAGACTATTCCACTGCTGTCAGCACTGATGTTTGTAGGACGTCCGTAACTGAAGAATGGTATATCACCTCTTCTGCACCCAAGCTGCATACCGTTGTTGAATCTTGCTATTGTCGTCCACTCCGGATGGATATAGCCCGTTACTATAAAATCACAAGTCTCATTGTTACTACACGATATCACCAGAAGACAAGCGGTTATTAATATGCAATATCTGATATTACTTACCCTTTTCCGCAAGACGCACATTTGCAATTAGTGCTTTTGCTATTCTCTGCTTGTATACAGTGCAATGCTTCAAAGATACTGATTTGCTAATTTCTCCACCGGAAAGTAATCTGTGGCCATGACAATCACCTGCACAGAGCATGTAAAACTCACAGTCTCTGCAGGCATCCGGAATTCTAACATTTTCTCTCAAATCGTTGAGTACCTCATCGTTTTGCCAGATGTTCCTGAAAGACGCTTCGGTCAAACTTTCGTTATCACTTAACTGGAAAAACCGGTTCGGAAAAGGCTTTGACTCTCAAGCCCTTTCTTCCGGGAGTTAGTACCAGTCTTCAATTGCAAGCCCGTTAACTCTCTCAAACTCAATTGTGTTATGCGTAACCAATGTGGCTCTGTTTGCCAATGCCGTTCCTGCAATGAGGGTGTCACAGGGGCCGATTGGTTGACCCTTTATTTCCAGAGCAGCCCTGATTCCGGCGGATATCTCAGCTTCCCGCACTCCGAAAGGTAGAATTGTAATGTGGGAAGACAGTGCTTCCAACTGCTTCCTTCTTTTATCAGGACTGCTCGATTTGGCAATCCCAATTTCAAGTTCAAAGAGAACAACAGAAGGGATGCAAATGTCCCTGGGTGATTTATTCAGTAGATTTTCTACTATATTCCCTTTATTCTTGAAAAAATAGATAAGAGTGTTGGTGTCCAAAGCATACATTTTCACATCTCTTCTCTTGGGGAATCAGATGCATCCGATGATCGAATGTCCTCCAGGGTTGGGAAATCTTCTTTCCAGCAACCTGCAAGAGCTATAACATCCTGTGTCATGGGCTACCCCATATTCCTCCACCCCTGGCTGGTGGCCCCGGGGCCACCAGCCAGGGGTGATGGGCTGGGGTGGGGGTACCACCTGAACAGTTTTTGATTATCTGGAGTCCACTCTTAAATAAGGAGGATTCCAGTGCCAAGGATTTATTCAGAAAGAGGTATCCACATGAACGAAGTTATCGAGATCA
>JAGLOJ010000014.1 GCA_023139045.1 Candidatus Sabulitectum sp. | reverse complement strand
GGTAACTGGCAGTCCTACCTCGATGGCTGGAATGTATATTGAGAAAGTAGGCTCTTCAGAACTGGAGCGAATACCTAAACCTCGTGAATTGTCTCGTCAATTACTTGAAACACTAAACATCGAATTGCCTCCAGCAATCGCTATGTCGAACCTTGATGTAGCCACTAAGAAAAAGCTTAACAAACGCAAGTTAAATTCTTAAATAGCAATAGGTTGTATTCATTGGGAGGTGAACCCTAAAAAGGGAACTTCCGCTTCAATGGCAAAACAATCTGCCTCTGGATCTTTTTTTGTGAAATTCTCATATAATTGCTGTGCTCGCTCCACAGGTGAAACGTGAGGAAAGCCACCATTCAAAACCTGAATTGAAATATCTTGGTAAAATTCGTGTTGTATTGCTATATCTTCTTTCTTCATCGGACGAAGTAGAGCTCTTTTACCTCTTATCATTGGCAAATCCTTTCCAAGATTTAGCGATATCTATTATTGCCGACCCAGCTCATCCGCCCGCCGGAGCGCCAGTGGGGGCGGGTCGGCTGCAGCGAGTGTTGGGCGGCCCATACCTGGTTCAAAGCAATACACAACCGCGAGCGAACTCCAGAAAAATATCCTGATCGAGAATATTTGCTATCGCTGCCTTCTCATTCTCAGCAACTGAATACCAATTGCTCCACCAATTGGGCGTCGCAGGTCTATTAAACCGCCATCCATAAGCATGCCGGCAAGAGCATCTCTGCGACCATACATCAGTTTGTAAGCGTAATGATGTGTGCCTTCTAAAAGCGTCCAAACGGAGATGATCCAATAAACCGTATCGGTTTCATAGTGAAATAGAGGGTGTAAGCGCAGAACATGATTGAGCAACTTGCCAGTCGTAATCACCAACAACCCAATTGTGGATGTCAGGCCGATACTATACAAAAGAAGGCCCAGCTTCATGAGTGGGCGTTTCGACCCTTGCGAGTTCACAAAGCTCAAGCGGATCAACCAGAACATCAGCGCTGTGGCTGCAATAACAATCAGCAGAACTAACGGTAGCGCATAGAGTGACTCGCCCCGAGCTAGAGCGCGTGGCAGTAACACCATCACGCTTATGCCGACTACGACAGCGGGTGCCACAATCCCGCTTGCAAGGTCCCAAGAGACTAACCAACGCATAATCACATTCCAATTATCATTCTCTGGACGAAAAGAAATGAAGATAGGCCGCCCAACGATGTATATACAGCTGCTGTTCAAAAAGTATCCGAGTTTAATGCTTGAGGATACAATGCACAATACACTCTGTCAAGGCATGTAAATTGTGCAAAGATATCCCAATCGGACCCGTAAGTGTAGACTAACATCGTATTTCTCAATGTTGACAAGCTGCTGTATATGCCGCAGCTGCTGGAGTCTTGTTATTAACAGTTGGGGATTCGGGAAGAGTGTGGTTGGTGTAGTCGGTGTCCGTGTTGAGATGTTCTTTCAGGTTTCCTACATCAGGTTCCGGGGATCCACATCCACATCCATGCGAACGGTGGTTTGTTTCAGTTCGTTGAAGGTGTTTCTCATTGTGGTTACGGCTGCTTTGAGGGTTGCGTGGCTGGGGGCTTTGAGCAGGGCGCTGTAGCGGTATTTGTCTGCGATCTTTGCCATGGCTGCTTCGCTTGGACCGAGCAGGGTGCAGTCGGGTGGGAGGTCTGTTTTGCAGGTCAGGTCTGCTGCTTTTTTTGCTCTTCTCTGGTCTTTGCCCGACCAGAGCAGTCTGACCATTCTGGTTGATGGCGGGTTGCTGAGGGTTTTACGCATTTCCAGTTCCTGTTTTATGAAGCCCTTGTAATCGTGGTTGCAGGCCATCCGGATTATTGGGTTGTCGGGGTCGGTGGTCTGGATGATTACCTCGCCGGGTTTTTCGCCTCTTCCTGCGCGGCCCGCCACCTGAAGGAGAAGGTTGAAAGTTCTTTCCTGGGCTCTGAAGTCAGGCATGTAGAGACCCATCTCGGCACCAATTACCGCAGCGAGAGTTACACCGGGGAAGTCATGGCCCTTGGCAACCATTTGAGTACCCAGGAGAACATCACCTTCGCCTTTTGTGAACTGCTGAATGATTTTCCAGTGTGAAGATCTGGTGCTGGTTGTGTCGGCGTCCATTCTGATAACTCTGGTCTGTGGAAGGAGTTCCTTCAGGGCATCCTGTACCTTCTGGATTCCGGGACCCTGTCTCTTGTATTCTTCTCCTTTGCACTGGGGGCATCTTGTTTTTGCGCTCTTCCAGTGGCCGCAGTGGTGGCAGCGGAGGATTTCTCCGTGGCGGTGGTAGGTCATCGAAATGTCACATGCCGGGCACTTCTCCACATGACCGCACGCAAAACACATCTGTATGGGGGAGTGGCCTCTGCGGTTGATAAGAATGATGCTCTGCTCACCTGCTGCTGTGCGTTTGCCTATGGCTGCCAGCAGTTGTTTGGAGAGAAGGGTGAATTCCTGCTGGTTGGAATCGATGAGGGTTATTTCCGGAAGCTTTCTTTTTGTGGCTCTGTCCGGCAGGGTAAGCAGTGTGTAGCGATTGTGCTGCGCGTTCTGCCAGCTTTCCGCCGAGGGGCTTGCGGAGCCGAGAATGACGGGAATTTTTTCAATACTGCCTCTTACCACCGCAAGGTCACGGCCGTTGTACCGGGGCATTGAGCTTTGCTTGTAGCTGTCGTCGTGCTCCTCGTCCACGACTATTATTCCCAGGTTTTTAACAGGCGCGAAGACAGCGCTGCGGGGGCCGATCACTATGCTGCGTTCACCCCGCTGGACCATGCTCCAGGCGTCCAGCCTTTCACCCTTTGAAAGCCCGCTGTGAAGCACTGCTACTTTATTTGGGAACCGGTTGTTGAACCTGCTTACCGCAAGAGGGGTGAGGGATATTTCCGGAACGAGAACAATGGCTCCTTTGTTGTTTTTTATTTCCTCTTCTATGAGTCTGAGGTACACCTCTGTTTTACCGCTGCCGGTGACTCCGTGGAGAAGGAATGTGCCAGGGCTGCTGTTTGCCGCTTTTGTTGCATTCGTTCCTTCCAGTATTTTTTGTATTGCTTCGGTCTGGTGCCGGTTGAGAGTCGGTGCTGGTTTGTTTTCCAGATTCGGTGAGTTCAGCATGGGGTCACGAGGTACTTTTTTTATTACTTCCTTTATCAATTTTAGCTGACGGAGTCGTTCCAGAGAGGTTCTGTTTGACCTGGCCGATCTGAGAAGTTCAGCTTTGGGCAGAGTACCGCTCAGGGCCAGGGTTATTAGAATCGCCGCCTGTTTTGGAGCCCGTTTTTTGAGAGAGTGCCCGGCGGAGGTGAGTTCTTCGGGAGGAACAAGAGACTCGATAATGGAGATCTGTTTGGGTGGCGGGAGCTTTTCTGGTTGCCACCAGCTACGGATTTTTCCTTTTGCCGCCTCCTCTGCAAGGATACTGTCCAGTGGCAGATTTTTTGGTGTCAGGGTTTGGAGAAGTTTGTACTCTATGGTTTTTCTCTGACCTGTGTATTGCTTGAGAGTTGAATTGGTGTTTATTTCAATTATTCTTACAGCAGAGCCCTGCATTCCAGGGGGGAAGGCGGCTGCGGCAACCATTCCAGGCGGTGTCATGTAGTAGTCTGCTGTCCACTTGAGCAGCTTGAGTACATTTTTGGGCAGGAGGGGATCAGAGTCCAACCGCTGGATTACTTTTTTCAGCTTTGGTCTGAGTTTCTCGGGTACCTCTGCATTGGATTCCCAGATAACACCAACTACTCTGCTGCCTCCAAGGGGAACAACCACCCGGCAACCCTCAAGTGTGCCGCCCTGCATGTTTTCGGGAAGCAGGTATGTGTAGGTCTCTGTTATTGGTCTGGGGATGGCAACTGAAACTGCTGTCATGGCTGCATGCCCGTATGAGGAACCGGTCGCAGTGGGTATGGATCCTCTGCTTTTGTCTGACAGGGGCTTGATCACGGTTTCATACCCAGGGCCAGGGCTCTGTTCCACACGATATCTCTTGCTTCCTTTATGCTCATTGGGAGTTTTGGCAGGGTCGGGAATTCGCCGTGGTCATATATGACTCTGCCGTTGCATTCCACTCTGGCTACCCGCCCGGCTCTTGGTATTTCATTCAGGTATCTCTGTTTGTCTTCTGCTCTTGTCAGCTCATCTTCCTCAGTTTCAGTGAGGCTGAGGTGGATTGTGTCATTCTCGAAGTTTTTGAAGTTGAAGAATTCGGCTGCCTGTGTGCTGCTGATTGTTGCCCATGCTTTACCGTCGATTGTTCCCGGGGCTGCCTTTAATGTGGCGAGACTGGCTGCCAGTCGGGTTTCACCGGAGAGGTCGAGTCGGTTGTTGCACGGTGCGCCGTCGCTGCCAAGCATCACTCTGATGTTGTTCTTAATGAGTGCCGGAATATCGGCAATTCCGCTGCCGAGGTGAAGGTTTGCCCAGGGGCAGTGAACAACTGCTGTTCCTGTTTTTTTGAGCAGATCCACTTCTTTCGGTTGCAGGTGCACGCAGTGGGCGAGGAGTGTTACGGGAGAGAGAAAATTGAGGCTGTCAAGGAGGTGGATATTGCCTCCGTGTTCGTCTATCCATCTGTCTGCCATCTCGCTTGGGGCTTCAGCGGCATGTGTGGTTCTTGTTGTGTTCCTGTCTTTTGTTTCAAGCCACTGCCAGAGCTCCGGTGAGCATGAGAGAACAAACCTCGGAGCGAGGCCGTACTGGATTAATCCTTCGCAGTTTTTTTCTGTTTCTTCCGATTCCTTTATCAGCCACGGGAGGGGCTTTTTTATGAAGTCGGGGCCTCTATCCATCAGGGCATTGCATGCTACCGCTCTTACTCCGCTTTCCTTCAGAATATTTACTGTTGTTGTAGAGTGCTGTACGCTGCCCATGTCCAGCAGGCCCGTTGACCCGGTGGATATTATTTCACGGAGTGAGAGAATTACGGAAACGGCCAGGGTCTCCGGTGTGTGAGCTGCTTCCAGCGGCCAGATTCGCTCTTCAAGCCATGGCATCAGTGTTCTGTTTTCAGCCATGCCTCTGAAGAGTGTCTGACAGAGGTGAACATGACTCTGTACTGTGGATTTTACCTGTTCCAAATCTTTCTCCTTACACTCCTTTTTTTGACTCATTTGCACCAGTTCTTATAATCAATGCTGATTGCAATGTCAGTTCTCTAACCCGGATGCGGTGATTCGGGTTGTTTAGAAAGGAATTATGGTGCTGTATACGCTCATTCTTATGCTTTCCATGAATTTCCCAGTTGTTGAAAGCGAACTGCCCAACGGGCTTGATGTTATCATTGGTGAAGATCACTCATCACCGATTGTTACCGTGTGTATTGTGGTGAACACGGGTGGAACCTGCGAGTCGCCTGAATCAAACGGGCTTGCTCACTTTTATGAGCACATGTTCTTCAAGGGCAATGTTGCTCTGCCGGATCAGACCGCGTACAACAGCAGAATGCGGGAGCTGGGAATGATCCGCAACGGAACCACGGGCAGGGAAGTGGTGCGGTACTACCTGACAGTTTCATCTGATCTGTTTGATGAGGGCCTTGAATTCATGTACGATGCGATTACAGGCCCTCTGTTTGACCCTGAAGAAATAGTCAATGAGCGATCTGTGATAATGAATGAGTACGAAAGAAAAACCAATCACCCCTTCTGGAATTTATGGCGTATGCAGGAAGAAGTGCTTTCCATTGAGAAGTGGAGAAGCAGTTCCATTGGTGTACCCGAGGTTATCATGGCTGCCGATCAGGAGATAATGCTGATGTTCCAGGAGAAATACTACACACCCGATAACTCTGCTCTGATAATTACAGGAGATGTTGATGCGGAAACTATCATGCCTGCTGTTACAGAGCTTTTCAGCCAGTGGGAGTACGGCGGACGCAGTGACTATTTCTCCCTTGGTTTGAACATTTCCATTGAGAAGGATACAATTGTGAATGTTGGCGGTCCTGAAGGTATGGGAATGATCCGTATTGTGTTTGTGGGTCCTTCCATGGCAAACCAGCAGAATTGGACTTACGCGGCAGATGTATGGGGCCAGTACATGGGCAGGATGACCGGTGAGTTCCACAATGATCTGGTAGCCAACGGCCCGTTCCTTGATGTGTATGCAAGTTATTATTCACAGAGATTTGAACCATCCATTACCTTCGGCGGCACTATCGACCCGGAGCTGATCGATCAGGGGCTTGAGATGATGCACGAAGAGATCTTGAACATGTTCCGCGAAGGCTACTTTACAGAATCGGGAATAGAGATGGCTTCTGAACAGTTGCGCCGTGAGAGGTTATTCAGAGAAGAATCCAGCAGAGACATGGCCACTGAAACCTTCCCGTTCTGGTGGGTAGAGGGTGGCGGCCTGGAATACTACAACAACTATCCAGACAGTCTGGCTGCGGTTACTGCGGGTGATATCTCCCTGTATCTGGACAGATGGGTAAAAGACAAGCCAACGGCTGTCTTCATTATTACTCCGGAAGGAGAGTGGGTGGAATGATCTCTATTCTTTTCGTTTTAACTCTGCTGGCTTCAGCGCCGGAGAATGTAACAGAATTTGATCTTGATAACGGTATTCATGTTATTTCCAGAACTGTTACCGGCGGCGAAGTTGAAGGTCTCAGCTTCTTCCTGGTTGGAGGATCAAGAGTTCTTGATGAGGCCAATCAGGGAATTGAAGCATTTGCTCTGGAAGCTGCCATGGCTGGAAGCGATACATATCCCGATGAGAGATGGCGTGAGATCATGGATGTTACTCTGGCAAGCTGGAACGCATCCTACAACTATGATTACTCCAGATATCATCTGAAGTGCCTTTCCGAGGATCTTCCGCTGCTGCTTGACGGCTTTGCCGATTGTCTCCTTGAACCGGAACTTGACCCTCAGGTAGTTGAACGGGTGCAGAATTCTCAGCTTGTGGCTCTGCAGTCAGAGCTTAATGATCCTGACAACAGGATCTGGCTTGTGGCAAACAGGGGTTTTATGGGTGCCGGGCATCCATACCTTCTCAGACCTGACGGCATTCCTTCAACTCTCTCGTCTTTTGAAGTTGAAGATGTAAGGGAATGGCTTTCCGGCAGGATCAAAAGTGGAAACATCCTTATTACTCACGCCGGGCCCACACCCCCTGAACAACTTGCAGAGCTTCTTGAAGTTTCCTTCGGAAGAATCCCCGAAGGCGGGGATGTTATTCCCGAGGTGCCTGAATTCGGCATAGATCGTGACACAATCATTACTGAGAATGATGAAACTCTCTCGGCATATTGTGTTGTGAAGTTCAAAGCCCCTCCTTCAGGAGACTCCGATCTGCCCGCATATAACACGGCATGTCTTGTTGTTGATGAATTGCTCTGGCAGGTACTTCGTACCGACAATGCACTTACTTATGCCGTAAGTGGCGGCAGTACAAGCAACTACCAACGTAACTGGGGCTACATGTATATCAGTACAGCTGAGCCTGCCCTGTCGGCAACTCTTATGGCTGAAGTTTTCGGGACTGTGGCAAGTGGCAACGCGGATCAGTCTCTTGTTACCGGTGTTGCCAATAACTACCGCACGATCAAGGGAATCAATGCCCAGTCCATGGACACACAGTGCTGGATGCTTGGAAGCGGTTTTTTATCTGCCGGAGACTGGCGTGCCCCCTATCTGCTTCAGGAATCTCTGGAAGAGATGACAGTTTACGAAATCAGCAGAGCTCTTTCCGACTGGGCACTGGATGCCGGCTGGGGTATCATTGCTGACAGTACTGTTGTTGATTTCAATGAATTTGAGCCGTGGTCCCTGAAGGGAGAATAGAATGAAAGCGCTTTTGTTAACCGGTACAACACTGCTTCTTGTGTTGTGTTTTGCAGGGTGCGGAACCACCAGCACCTCAGATGAGCATGGAGATACCATTGGAGTTACCGGCATTGTGGAGGTACTGCATGCGGGAACCCGGTCTGAAACTGTTATCATTACTGATGCTGTTTCCGGTGAAGTCTTTGCACTTGTTGGGGAAATCGCTTTCGACATCGTTCCCGAGATAAGCAGGCAGACTGCTGTGATCGGCAGGTTGACTGAGGAGGGTTACTCTGTAAGGGAAGATCTCCGAAAATTGTATGTAATTGACTTCTCTGCCATCCAGGAAGGTGATCTGGAGGATTACTGATCGGATGCGGGAATGATATTCCAGCTTGCTTTTTAAGAAGATATCGTTAGAGTGGAGGTTGAGTAAATGGTAGCTGAAGATGTAAGATGGAAGCAGCGATTTGTGAGTTACCAGAAAGCTCTGGGGCGGATGAAGAAGTTTGTGGACAAGGGCAATTTATCCGAGCTTGAAGAACAGGGCTTGATCAAGTCTTTTGAGTACACCTTTGAGCTTGCCTGGAACACGCTGAAAGATTTCCTGGAGTTCAGCGGCCAGACCGGTATTTACGGGTCCCGTAATGCCATCCAGAAGGCATTTCAACTTGGTCTGATTGAGGATGGTAAAGGATGGATGGATATGCTGAAAAGCAGGAACAAAACATCCCATACTTACAATGAAGAGACTGCAAAGGAAATAAGTTCAGCGGTGACCTCTCAGTATTATGGGTTGTTTTGCACGCTGAAAGAAAAAATGAGCAGTATTGAATTATGAGTCAGTACGGTCTGTCCGGTGACACTATTGACAGCATCAGAAAAGTGTTTCAGAGCTTTACCGAGTTGGAAGAGGTAGTGCTGTATGGTTCAAGAGCAATGGGTAACTACAAAAAGGGCTCGGATATTGATATTGCCCTCAAGGGGCAGGAACTGGACCTGCACTTCCTTAACAGGATTTCTCTTGGACTGGACGATTTGATGTTGCCGTATACCTTTGATATTTCAATCTATCGTCATATTGACAGTGAAGAGTTGCTCGATCACATCAGAAGAAGAGGAATAGTCCTGTATCGCAGTGTGCAGTTACCTGATTAATTATACGATTTCGCTGCTGGAATTAGCACTCTTGTGAAGTGCAGTTTATATTCAGCGCTCTTTGATTATTCCCGGGGGTGTTAATTGTCCAAGGCAAAAAGTAGAGGACCAAAACTTGACAGATCAAGTCTGAGGAATCTCTACTCACGAATATTCAAGCACAAGAAGGCTCTGCTGGGGGGCATCATCGCCCTTATTGGTGTTGATGGTCTGCAGCTTCTTGTTCCCCAGGTTTTCAGAAAACTCATAGACAGCCTTGCGCAGGGAACTGCCGACTCCACTCTTGTGTGGAGAATGGGTCTCACCATTGTTGTTATCGCGCTGGGAATGGCATTCTTCCGGTTCTTCTGGAGGATATTCATTGTAGGAGCCAGCCGCAGGCTGGAGCGAGACCTGAGGGCAGAATTCTACAGCCATCTGCAGAAGCTTCCAGCCCAGTACTATGACAAAACCAAAGTCGGCGACATCATGGCCCATGCCACCAATGACATTAATGCAGTTAGAATGGCGGCAGGCATGGCGACAATTGCCTCTTTCGATGCAATTTTCATGAGTGTGGCCAGCATCATCATGCTGCTTCTCATAGACTGGAAACTTACACTGATAACCATGATTCCACTGCCTTTCATTACTCTTCTTGTTTTGAAATTCGGCGGGATGCTGCACGACAGGTTCACTGCGGTTCAGAAGGCGTTCAGTGGGCTTACAGACAAGACGCAGGAATCACTTTCAGGTATTCGTGTAATCAAAGCTTACGGTGATGAAGAATCCGAGAGAAAGCTGCTTGCTGAAAAAGCCAGTGAATGTGTTCATGAGAACATAAGGTTGACCCGTATATGGGGCTTCATGCAGCCATTTGTTATGGGGCTTGCAATGATGAGCAGCTCGATTCTGCTCATGGTCGGTGGGCGGGCTGTTATTGGAGGATCTGTTTCTCTTGGTCAGTATGTGGCTTTTGCCAGCTATCTCGCCATGCTCACATGGCCTATGATGGCTATAGGCTGGGTGGTGAACCTGCTTCAGCGCGGCGCAGCCAGCATGGGCAGGCTTGAAAAGATCATGAATACGATTCCTGCAATAGTTGATGGCCCTGTTAATGGACGCCCTGAGCCATCAATAGAGGTGCGGGGATTGTCATACACATATCCTGATACGGATGTTGAAGTGCTGAAGGATATTTCCTTCAGTATTCCGGCAGCATCAACCCTTGGTATTGTAGGCAGAACCGGAAGCGGTAAAACAACTCTGGTTGAACTTCTCATGCGTCTTTACGATCCTCCTTCAGGCACGGTGTTTATAGACGGAGTTGATGTACGGGAACGTGAATTGGGAAAAGTTCGTGGTCTTTTCGGATATGTCCCGCAGGAGACATTCCTCTTTGCCCTGTCTATTGCAGAGAATATCTCTTTCGGAAATCAGGGTATTCCCATTGAAACGGTGAAGCATCTTGCTGAACTGGCAGAGATCGGGTCTGAGATTGAAGGTTTTAAAGAAGGCTATGAAACCATGGTTGGGGAGAGGGGTGTTACTCTTTCCGGTGGACAGAAGCAGAGGATTGCCATAGCGCGAGCACTGGCTGTTTCGCCTTCCATTCTTGTGCTGGATGACTCACTCAGTGCCATCGATACTGAAACGGAATCGGCAATTCTTGCGAAACTCAAGGAAGAAATTTCAGGGCTTACCAATATTCTTATTGCCCACAGAATAAGCACCGTTCAACATGCCGATCTCATCCTTGTTCTTGATGACGGAAAACTTGTGGAAAAGGGAACCCACCAGGATCTGCTTGAAAAGAATGGTTACTACGCTGAGCTTTACAGAATGCAGCAGCTTGAAGAAGAGGTTGAGAAAAGGTATGAAGGGGGCGATTGCTGATGCCACCCCATGGAAACAGTTCATTTGCTGACGATTCTGTGGAAGGGAAAGGTTACGATTCAAAGCTGATCAAGCGGTTGCTTCACTATGCTGGGCCACACCGCAAGTTGATCTTTCTCGCAATGTTTTTCATGCTTATTTCTTCCAGCGTTGAGCTGCTTCTGCCCTATGTAACCAAGCAGGGAATCGATAAATATCTTGCACGGTTGTATCAGGTCTATACAGATACCCCTTCCGCCTGTGACAGCCTGATGGATCTTGCGCCGGCAGAGGGAGATTTTATCTTCCTTGCGTCTGACACTCTTCTGATAAGAAAAGCCTCTATGGATGGTATGGACCCGGCAACAACTCATGTTCTTGTAGCAGGTGGACACCTGATGCCGGAAACATTCTACCTGTTCCCGGCAGACAAGTATGAAGGGGAAACAGGCCGTTTGCAGAATGATTACTGGCTTGTTCCCGAGAGGGATCTGGGAAAAATCCCTCCAGAGAAGCTTATGAGTATCAGGGAGAAGGATGTTGCCGGGATTACCAGACTGGCTTTGATTTTCATGGGACTTCTTGTGATAAGCATGTTTGCAGGATACGGTCATGTTATGTCTCTTGTGATAGCAGGACAGCGTTCAATGTACGATGTACGAACTGAGTTGTTCAATCACATACAGACACTCAGTCTCAACTTTTTCAGCAGGAACCCTGTTGGCAGGCTTGTAACCAGGGTTTCAAACGATGTTGAAGCATTGAATGAAATGTTCAGTGCGGTTCTTGTGAACCTTGTGAAGGATTTCCTGCTCATCATTGGAACAATTACCATTCTTCTTTTCATGGATTGGAAACTTGCTCTGATTTCCCTTACCGTTCTGCCCATCTTCACAATAGCATCGCTTCTTTTCAGAAGGAAGACCAGAGTCATCTACCGTAAGGTAAGAAAACACCTGGCAGAGCTCAATTCCAGCATAGCCGAGGATATCTCCGGGGTGAAAGTGATTCAGATATTCAGGCAGGAGAAAACCAGAAGAGACAAGTATCTTGAGATCAACGATAACTACTACAAGATCAGCATGAAACAGCTTTATGTATTTGGCGTGTTCCGCCCGCTTATCGAAGTTATTGCACAGGTTGGAACTGCAATTGTTCTTATCTACGGCGGCCTCAGCGCTATATCAGGCGCCTTGACTATCGGAGCCCTGGTTGCATTCATCAGCTATGTCCGTCAGATGTTCAGACCCATCTCCGACATGAGTGAAAAGTACAACATCATGCAGAGTGCAATGGCTTCAAGTGAAAGAATATTTATGATTCTGGATACCCTGCCTGAGGTTGAAGAGGCAGAGGATGCTCTTCCCCCGATGAAACTCAGGGGAGAAGTGACATTTGAAGATGTCAATTTCGGGTATTCGGCGGATACTCCCGTACTGAAAGATATCAACTTCGGTATTAAGCCTGGAAAGAGTGTTGCTCTTGTGGGGCCAACCGGAGCTGGTAAGACTTCCATCATCAGCCTTCTCACAAGGTTCTGGGATGTGGATACGGGAAGAATTCTGCTTGACGGGGCAGACATAAGAGATCACTCTGTGGAAACCCTCAGAAAGAACACAGCAATTGTTCTTCAGGATGCCTTTATCTTCAGCAGATCAGTGGCGGACAACATAAGACTCAGCAGTAACCTCACCAGTGAAGAAGTCCGCAGGGCTGCCGACATGGTTCAGGCAACCGAGTTCATTGATCGACTTCCAAAGGGTTTTGATACAGTCATGGCGGAGCGTGGTGCCACTCTCTCCACAGGTCAGAAACAGTTGATCTGTTTTGCCCGGGCTCTTGCCCACGATCCCCGTATTCTGGTTCTGGATGAAGCCACAAGCAATGTAGACCCCGCCACTGAACAGCTTATCCAGAGAGCCATAGATACTCTTATGAAGGGAAGAACAAGCATCATTGTGGCACACAGGTTGTCAACCATTCAGAAGTGCGATGAGATCATGGTTATTGATGCAGGACTAATCATGGAAAGAGGTACCCACCAGGAACTTCTGTCCAGACGCGGTATCTATTACAATCTTTACCTGCTTCAGTGGGGTAACGGTAACTCTGTTGGGCAATAGAACACGCCAGGGATCATATCCATATCTACCTGCTTTTCTTGCTTTCAGCGCTGTACTTATACTCAATGCTCTGTTCTATCTGCCTTTTCTATCTGATGATGCCCTGATTTCCATGCGCTATTCCGCCAGACTTGCCGATGGTGATGGACTCACCTGGACTGATGGCCCAGCAGTGGAAGGGTACTCCAATCTTCTCTGGGTTCTTCTAACTGCTGCCGGTGTCTTCGCTGGAATTTCCGGAGTTGCCACAGTTCGACTGCTGGGGATTATTTCCATGATCTGCTTTGTGTTCTGTGTTCTCTTCGCTTACAGAAAAAATATTACAAGAGAGCACATGATTGTTCTGCTCTTTGCTGTACTGTCCGCACCTCTGGGGGTCTGGGCAATTGGAGGCCTGGAACAGCCTCTTGTCGCTGCCCTTCTGGCGCTTTCCATTCCTCTGGTCTGGAGAATTATTGATAACCGGGATGCAGGAGTGCAGGTTTATTTTTCTTCTTCCATTCCACTGGCATTGCTGTGTATAACCAGGCCCGACGGAGCCATCTTCACCTTTATCGCGGTACTGGTTCTGCTTTTTTCCGGGTACGGGAAACGATCTTTTCTTCTGGCAGTTCTTCCTGCATTGTTTGTTCTCGGTCAACTTGGTTTTCGACTTGGTTACTACGGAGATTATGTGCCGAACACCGCGAGGATTAAGATGCGTCCATCTGTGCACTACTCTATCGAGGGTATCAAGTATCTGATTCGAGGTGCATTTGTTCTTTTTCCACTTAGCCTGTTTTCTGTTGCTGCAACCGTTAAAGCCGTCCGCAAGAGGCATACAAGAACTCTGCTGCCGGCGGCAATGGCACTGGTATGGATGCTCTATCTGATACTTATCGGGGGAGATATCTTCCCGGCATACAGACATTTCGTTCCTCTTGTTGTTCTTTTTACCTGGATATGTATTGAAGAGTTTCCAAAAATTAGAAGAACCACCGGAACTGTGTTCCTGTTTGCGGTAACACTGCTTCTCTTCGTTGTGTTGCAGTATACTGATTCACGGAACCGTGAGGCCCGGAAAGAACTGTGGGAATGGGACGGTCAGGTAACAGCTCTTGTGTTGAAAGAAGCTTTCGGAGAACGGGAACCTCTTCTTGCCGTTACCGCTGCGGGAGCCCTGCCTTACTGGTCTGAGCTGCCTTCTTTTGACATGCTGGGTCTGAATGACAGGTATCTGGCCATGAATCAGGGCGGTAGTGCAGAGAAAGGTCTTCCAGGACACAATGTCTGCAATCCCGATTACATACTCGAACGGCAGCCTGATATCATCAGCTTCAATGTTGCTGGTGAGCCCTCAGGTTTAGCCGTTGCGGAAAGTCTGTCATCTTCCGGGGAGTTTCAGAGACTTTACAGTCGTGTGACTGTTCGCGGGACCTGGCCATATACCTGCCATGGGGTATTGTGGTTCAACAGGGAAAGCGCCGTGCTGGGAATAGAGAAAACTGCCGATTCCATTGCAATACCCGCCTATTTCTTCAACATGTACAAGCACACAGTGACGCATAATCAGAATGAAATACCTGGAATTACAATTACAGCCGAGGTTCCGGCAGGAATTGTTCTTGCTGATTTACCGGATGCCGGTGAGTGGATTCCAGCGGAGCATTCTCAGCACTTCTCCATTCTGCTTCAGCCTGCCGGAGATTCTCTGATGGTAGAACTTAGTACAGATCACACAGAACCTGTATTTATCCGGAGAGTTGTTCTGATACGGGCACTGTAGCTGTACTCAATGCGGCAGACTGTTCAGCCTTTTTATGCTTGCCCATGTATTTTGTGCAAGTGCCCATGGTTCAGGGGTTTCAACCACCACATTGTCGAAGAAACAGCTCATATACACATCTGTGAATTCCTTGGATGTTCCTACGGCAAAAAGTGCCGCTGCCCCCGGTCTGGACAGGGTGTCTGTTACAGAAACAAACCATTCCTCCGGTTCGTTTTCCCCCGGGAGCCAGGCTCTACCGGCCAAAGTATTTCCACTGCACTGCATTTTTACAGTGTATGTGATACCGGTCTGAACAGGAAAAGGATAAGATTCTATCAGTTCGATTGATGACCAGTGCCACCGGTAGAGTCTCAGGGCCTGGTGGGGTATGCTTAAAACAAGCATCATGTTGTAAAGGCCGTTCTCTGAATACCTCGTCATCATTCCGCCAAAGATGCCTACATCTATTTCAACATCTGTACACATGGAGTAATCAGGGGTACTCATTACCTCCCCGGCATCTCCCCTGTAAGATGTTGCGTGATTCACGGCACCGCCTCCACTGAAATGGTATCTCTGGTCCTGAACCTCATAGCTTGATGGCCCTACGGTAAACCATTCGTCAGCGGTTCCGTCATTGAAATCATCTTGAAATAGAACAGTTGAAACCAGAATCAGTGTCATTGCAATTGCAGCAGTTGTGATCATTTAACCCTCCTTCGGGTAGAGCGAATATAACTGTCGTTTGATAGAGTATTGGCTGCTCAGAAAGCAGGTGAATTGCTACAGTAGCTGGAATCCCCATAAAGGCAAATGCAGCAATCATATAAGAATGTCTTGCGTTAACGGCCCAGGCGACTCTCAATGGAACACCTTCCTGGTTGGAGATGTATGATAGGGAATGAAAGGAGAAATGATGACAAAAATTGCTGTTTTAGCCGGGCTGCTGATTTTTAGCGCCTGCACGATAAATATGTATGACTATTCCACACACTCCGGCGGAGGTGGAGTACAACCACCGGACACTGTGTATGTTGAGAGTTCTTCCCCGGCGTTTCCCGTTCCACCATCGGCATTTCAAGATACCGTTTATTCCAGGTATCTTCTGCTCGGAGGAGGGCATGTAGAAATTGAGCGGTGCGGAAACTGGTCACGGTCTACTCTTGTGGGATGCAAAACTGAAACCGACGGTGTTGCCTTCGAGGTAAGACCCGTAATTATCTCTGTTGGCTCTTCACGCAGATCTGCAGCAAAAGAATTTCAACTTGAATTTACTTGCAGAATGCAGTCTTATATGATTGATTCAGATGTTGAAAGCCTGGTCATGCACAGCGGAGTGTCATCCTCCACCGACGGCGGAACTCTTCTTCCGGTGGTAACTGGTACTGAGGTTGTTACTATCGTTGCCAACAGAACTTCCTTTCCATTCCTTGCTGAGCAGGCTGAAAGCTATGAAGGGAATTGGCTTCCCGATGGAACTCTTTTGTATGAAGCTGCATTCAGCCTTCCACAGTGGATGCTCAGGGAAATCTGTACAGCAGAGCAACTGGTTGTTTCATCGGAATCACCTGATTTCCGAATGCTTTTCGGAGACACGGAGAGAAGGCTCCTTCAGCAGTTCTTTGATATATTCGTAATCCATGGCGGGGAGGCTCCTGTACTCCCGGTAGGGGCAGACAGTGGTGTAATCGGGAACTGAGCAGTGAAAAGGAGCAGGAACTGAATGCGCATTAAATTTCCAGTATCTGTGCTTGCTGCCGGTCTTCTTATTGTTCTGTCGTGCGGAGAGTCACCGGTTGATTCCGCAGGTAACCCCACGCCAAGTGTTCTTGCAATTCAGCTTCAGTCCGATTCCGTAGTGTACACAAGCTGGACGCAATGCTCCGATGAAGATTTCAATGCCTACATCTTGTGGAGAAGTCAATCTGCCGGTATCCAGGCTGATCCTTCTCAGGCTCAGGCGTTGAAAATATTTTCCGGTGATCCGCTTCAGAACACCTGGTTTGATGCCGATGTGACACCGGGTGATACCTACTGGTATGCTCTGGAAACCAGAAACACATCTCTGCTTTCTGCATGGAGCAACGAACTCAGTCTCACAATTCCCTTGAACGAACCAGACAATCTTACAGTTTTCTTTATAGATCCGTCCCATGGATCTTTGTCCGGTGACGCTATGCTTATTCGAACACCGGGGGGGTTCAACTATCTTATCGACGGAGGAGACAGAAGAAGTGACTGGAGCTGTGGCAGAGACCGGATACTTCCCATGCTGGACAGCCTGGGTATTACCCGTCTGGATGGAATAGTGGGAACTCATCCACACTCGGATCATATCGGCGGGCTTATCGCCATACTTGAGGAAATGCCCGTGGACAAGGTCTGGGATTGCGGCTGGACAGGGGATGCTTCCAACACTTATGAGGAATTTCTTCAGGAAGTTCAGAATTCAGGTGCAGAATACATTGAAGGCACCAGGGGTATGACTCTCGACTGGGACCCGAACCTGCAGGTGGAGATACTTCATCCGGAAGCTCACCCCGGCTCCGGCGATATGAACAATGCTTCAATACTGATTCACATAACCTTTGAGGAAGTTTCATTTCTGTTTACCGGTGATCTGGAAACGGATGATGGAGAAGATGATGTTCTTGCCCATTATTCTCCGGAAGATCTGCGAGCCGACGTTCTCAAAGTTGGACACCACGGCTCCGGTGATGCCACAGGCAACTTGTGGCTTGACGCAGTTCAACCGTCTTACGCGGCAATTGAGGTCGGATCAGGAAATCCTTACGGACATCCGCACAGCGAACTCCTGAACAGACTGGACAGTCGGGGTATTCCGGTTTTCCGAACAGACCAGGACGGAACCTTCATCATCACAACAGACGGCACTGATATCACTGTTTTCTAAGGAATGCGTCCCAGCGACAGCATGGACTATCGTTGTTCGTGTGGTTGCTAATACCTTTGTTCGAAAGTGAATCCGGGGCAGCCCGCAGAGTTGAATCAATAATGCTGAGCCCAATGTTACCAGTACTCTGTATACCCTAAACTTTCGTATCCTGCTTGCTCTCCAGAGCCCCAGCGGCGTTACTGGTTCAATAACATAGCGGTGCTATGCGCATAAACCAGTGCCTTGCTGGAACTCAGGATAGCAACGCACTATACCGAAATATTAAGGCGTACAGAGCACTACAGCAAGCTCATCCAATTCTGAGGACAAATCGAGAAAAGAATTCTGGTGACTATCATTGGCCCGGAATCATTTACCGTTTACAGAGAGGGCATTTTCTCTCTAAAACCTTAACCTGTCGCCCAATCCATCTTCAATTTGCGATGGCTATTCACACAATCAAGGAGATACAGGTTAATCAGGCTCTGATACGGAATATCTGATTCTTCGGATAACGATTTGAAGTACTCAATTATCTCAGGTTGTAACCGAAGAGTAATCTGTTTTTTTAAACGTTTAGCGTATGGGTTACTTCTTGACTTCATTTGGGAAAGGTCATACTCGTCCTTCATTTTCATCACCTCCAATAGTGCTTGGATTCTCTCTTTGTCGCTTTTCGGGCTGAGATTATTCGAATGACAGAATTATTTTCTCTTACGCAGTGACATACAAGAAGCAAGCGAAGTCTTGCACTCAATCCCAGCATTAGAAACCTTTTCTCTGATTCCGAATGCTGTTCGTCATAAAACTCAATTGCCCGTTCATCATAAAAAACACTTTCCGCTTCCTTGAAGGAAACTCCCTCATGATTTTCAGCATTGATCCTGGCTTTTTCAGGATCCCATTCAAAATGCAGCGTTTTCATGATTGTAATGTAGTTACATTGTAATGTTGCGTCAAGCAAGATCTGTCATGTCGTGAATTACAGGTTGTCTCGAAAAGTATGATAAAACGTATCAAGCCAATAAGGCAAACATGTTAAGAAGATCCGGTCAGCAGAGTAGCGGAGGAGTAGTATATGAATTGCATGGATAGTATTCAAGACAATATAGTTTTTCGAAAAACCGAATGAACCTGCCACAAACGCTTTAAAATGGGCTTGGTCGACACTTGTGCAGGTTATTCAGAGCAATTACTGTCAGACACGCTCCTGAATTTTTTTCTTTTGTTTTCGTACATTATGCTGTCAGCCATACCCAGTATATCGTCTATGGATTCTTTCGCTTGAGGTGTCCAGAAGGCGTGTCCCATTGAAACGGTGATCTTCTCTCCGTCAGGCATATGCAACACCCTGGACTTTGCTATGGCATTATTGATTCGGGCTTCGACTTTGTGGCAGTGATCCGTTGCCATTCTGGTGAGAATTATCAGGAACTCATCCCCGCCGTATCTCAGCACTGTATCCGTTTTTCTGAGAGCATTGCCGAGAATCTTTGCTACTTCCTGAAGAACATGATCTCCAGTCTGGTGGCCGTATTTGTCATTTACTGTTTTGAATTTGTCCACATCCACCATTATGAAGCCGATGGATGAACCAAGTCTTCGGGCTTTGAGTTCTTCCAATTCGATAATCCGATTGAAGTAATTTCTGTTGTGTATACCGGTGAGAGGGTCGTGGAGTGCCTGATTGATCAACTGGTGCTGAAGCGCCAGGCGCTTGAGTCCCTGTTGAGTATACCCCAGCAGTAGTTCCGTGATTCTTGTATCGATGCTTCCAAAGACGTTGTTGCCCTTGGAGATTATCTGAAAGACTGCCTTGTCACTCAATCGAAAGCAGGCTCCGGAGCTTCCTGCCGGGCATAAATCCTCCACGAGATCCCTGGAACTGAAATAGCAGGGACTCACTGTACTCAGAGTCAATTCCACCATACCCGGACTGCATTCCCTGCTGCAGTTGTAGTGTTCCCTGCCGGAGGAGGCCACCTGTTTCATCTCCTGCTCGTACCGGATGAATACAGAGCTGCATGCACCGTTCAGAATGGATTGCCCTGCCTCGGCGCAAATCCGGTAAATTTCTCCCTCGGAACGGGATTGCTGGAGTTCTGCCGCAACACTGTGGAGCTTCTCGATCCGATCTCTGGCCATAGATAAATTATCTCGATCTTTCTTTGTTTCAGAAATATCTATGATGCATCCAACACAGAAATTCGGTTCATCCCCTGTCATGAAATATGCCCTGCCATGTTCCATTACCCAGAGAGTGTCTCCTGAGCTGTTTTTTATTCTGTAGGTGATACTGTAATCTTTTCGCTTTTCCAGAGACTCCTCTATTGCCTTCAAGACCATACTACGGTCTTCGTTCAGAATAATGGTGGCATAAGGCCTTGCTTTTGACAGCAATTCAATTTCAGAGTATCCGGCATATGATGCTGAGCCGGGAGCGATGAATTCCATCGTTCTCATTTCATCGACTCGTGCGTGGAAAAACATTCCGGTGTGCAGCCCCGGATAAGGACACTCCCTGAAATCATTCCTGGCGATAACGTCTGCTGTGGTCCGGCTCCTGGAATCTGGAGTTCTGTAGATTCTGTACCCTGTTTCAGTTTGCGAAGTCTGTGAATTCAGAGGAGCGCAAATCAGTGAAACCTGCAGGGTGCTGTTATTCTTCTTTTTCCTTAACGTTCTCAGGCGGAGAACTCTGCCAGCCCTCTGCATTGAATTTATGTACTCTGCTTCGGGCCTGATTGACAGTGGTATAAACATTTCTGCAATGCTCTGCTCTGCTATATCTTCGTGCGTCCAGCCAAATTCAGAGTGAAATGCAGTATTGGCACGAACAGCATTACCGTCAGTATCAGAATAAAGAGATGGTTCAAACGAGTTCTCAAAGGCGTTGTTCAGAAGTTCCCTGTCATCGCATTTATCTGTTGCTCTCTGTCTTGAATTTTCCGGAATCTGTTTAAAAACAAAACAGGCAAGTTTATCGCCTGTATCGGCAATAATCCGCACTGTTACCTGAAACACTCTGGCAAGTTCACCGTTGCTTTTCACCTTCGTTGTAGTGAGAGATACTGGTGTTCCGGTAATGGCGCTATCAAAAATACACTCGGATTCAGGCAGAAACTGGGCAGGTGTGATCAGCTCATCAAGGTCATGTCCGATGCAGTCTGCGGCTGGAATCAGGAACAAATCGGTGAAGCCCGGACAGACCTGAAGAATCTGCCTGTTGGCATCGCATACAACCAGAGCACCGGTTGAAGCCTTCCATAGCTGTTCCAGGTAGGGGGACCCAAAAAAGTCTACCAGTTCATCGGCTTTAGCATCCACAAGAGAACCTCCCGCTAACCCCTGGCAACAGGGTAAAAACTTTTTACTCCCTCTGTACCGCGCTCTGGTGCATCCGGTTCACCAAACAGAAGCAGTCTGGCGCTGAAACGGATAAACATTGACTTATACCCGCGATGTCTGCCCAGATAATGCAACAATTTTGAGTTGGACTCAAGCCCCCCTTGATTAAAGCAATAATGTTTTTTTGTTTGTGAAATATTCCGCAGAAAAATACACCCCATTATTGAACCGCAAGTACAATTGCTTCCAAGGTTTACAGCCAGTGCGGCAAAACACTTTGCAGCCGCCAGCATGTCCAGGTAGAGAATCGGTGATGGATATGAGCAGACAAAAAACCTGGACCCGTCTGCCAGCATGATACTGTACCTTGAGTTACCGGTCGCATTGTTACCGGTATTTTCCAACGGAGTTGCCGGGTTTCTCCATGATGGAATTCCGCTGGATTTCAGCCACTTCCGAGCCATTGATTCACGGCAGAGATCGTGAAATACAACCTGGTTGCCACCGGACTCTTTTTGAAGTTTATCAACCGTTGATTCTGCAAGTGTAATTTGTGCCACCTGGCTTCCTTCCATTGATCCCATGCATGAATATCAGACCTGCAGCGGCACTCGGTCAATGAGATTTGCATTTCCCTGGATAGTTGGCTAAATTAGCATTCACTTATAAGCCGAAATTGATATTTTCATAATTTTACAGTTATTCCCGAAAAGGGGCAGTAATGGATAAGAGAACCCCGCTTTACGAGAAGCATGTTGCGCTTGGAGCTACTATGCAATCCTTTGCCGGATACCTTATGCCCATCAAATACGGTGCGATTCAGAAAGAACATATGGCCGTAAGAGAGAACGTTGGTGTTTTTGATCTGACCCACATGGGTGAATTCAGAGTAACTGGACCAGATTCTGCTGCATTTCTTGACAAACTTCTTACCAATGATGCCAGTATTGATAATGGAAAGGCTTACTATTCCACAATGTGCTACCCTGATGGTGGAATTGTTGATGATCTTATCGTTTACAGGATTGCTGACCAGGAATATCTGATGGTTGTGAATGCAGCCAATCTGGACAAGGACTGGGCCTGGGTACAGAGTCATCTCCAGGGTTTTGATCTTAAGGTTTCCAATGAAAGTGACGAGACCGCTCTTGTTGCTGTTCAGGGCCCCAGAGCCCAGGAAGTGTGCTCAAAACTTACCGATGTTGATCTGAACGGTATCGGTTATTACGAGCACACAACAGGTACATTTGCAGGTGTAGATGCCTTGATTGCAAGAACCGGTTACACCGGTGAAGACGGATTTGAAATCTACATGAAATACCCCGACGCCGAAGCAGTCTGGAACTCAGTGATGGAAGCAGGGGAAGAGTTCGGTATTGTTGCTGTGGGGCTTGGTGCCAGGGATACACTTCGCCTTGAAGTTGGATATCCTCTTTACGGCAACGATATTGATCACAGTACCACTCCAATCGAGGCAAAGCTTGGCTGGGTTGTTAAGCTGAAGACTGACAAGCCGTTCATTGCCAGAGAAGTTCTTGAGCAGCAGAAAGCTGAGAAACCTGGAAGATATCTGGTTGGCATGAAGGTGATTGGAAAAGGATTTCCAAGGCACGGTAGTCCTCTGTTCAGCGGTGACAGAAAAGTGGGCATTATTACAAGCGGTTCCATCGCTCCCGCGCTGGGACAGGCAGTATGTCTGGGGTATGTTGAACGAGGTTTTCAGAAAAGGGGTAACGAGCTGGAGGCGGAAGTCAGAGGGAAACGGATTCCTCTGAAAATAGTGAAGATACCCTTCTACACGGAAGGCAGCCGAAAGTAATTCAGAATCATATTCATAAAGGAGAAATAGAATGAGCAATATTCCAGAGAATGTACGCTACACAGAGACTCACGAATGGGTGCGCAAAGATGAAGGTAAGTATACAATCGGGCTCACTGACTACGCTCAGCATGAGATGGGTGAGATCGTTATGGCTGAATTGCCTGAAGTTGGTACTGAAGCCACTAAGGGCGATTCCATGGGCGGGCTTGAAGCTGTGAAGACTGCTGAAGATTTTTATGCCCCTCTCGATGGAGAGGTTGCTGCTGTCAACGAAGAACTTGAATCCAACCCTGCACTTATCAACGAAGACCCTTTCGCCGGTGGCTGGCTGTATGCCATTAAAGCCTCTGATGATTCACAGTTTGACGGCCTTCTCACAGCGGAAGAGTACAAGACTCACATAGGAGAGTGAACCAATGAGCATATTCGTTCCCAACGGAAAGGCTCAACAAGAGCAGATGCTTGATGTTATCGGAGTGGGGAAATTTGAGGATCTCCTTACTCCCATTCCGGAGAGTGTTCATCTCAAGGGCGAGCTTGATCTGCCTTCACCTGCCAGCGAGCTGGAACTTCTGAAAGAATTCAAGGGGTTTGCCGCGCAGAACAGTTCTTCCAATCTTGTATGCTTCCGTGGTGCAGGTGCCTATGATCACTACATTCCCTCTGCAATAGATAACATTCTCACAAGAAGTGAATTCTTAACTGCCTACACGCCATATCAGGCGGAAGTGAGTCAGGGTACTCTGCAGTCAATTTTCGAATACCAGACCATGATTGCACGACTCACAGGATGCGATGCTGCCAATGCCTGTATGTATGATGGCTCATCAGCTGTTGCCGAAGCTGCTCTTATGGCAATCAGGGCTACGAGAAAGAAGAGAATTCTGGTTTCGGGTGCCCTGAATCCCAGAACAATTGATGTGATACACACCTATATGGGTAACGGCGATTTTGAGATCAACGAGGTACCCTTCGGCACAGATGGTTTGATTGACCTTGAAGCCGCCGACCAACTGGCAGAAGGCGGCGTTGCCGCTCTGGTGCTGCAGTACCCCAATTACTTCGGCTCTATTGAGAACGTTCAAGCTGCGGCAGATCTTATTCACAGACACAAGGGTCTTCTTGTTGTTGCTGCGGACCCTGTTGCCCTTGGCGTTATTGAAGCCCCGGGCAGACTGGGAGCTGATGTGGTTGTGGGAGAAGGTCAGCCTATGGGCGTTGCAATGAGTTATGGAGGCCCGTATGTGGGTTTCATGGCCACAAATGCCAGACTCCTCAGGAAAATGCCGGGAAGAATTGTGGGAAGAACCGAGGACCGCGCAGGTAACACAGGATATGTTCTTACCCTCCAAACCCGTGAGCAGCACATAAAAAGAGCCAAAGCAACCAGTAACATCTGTTCCAATCAGGCTCTTATGGCACTTGCCAATGTAATTTATCTAACTCTTACCGGCGAAACTGGATTTACAGAGGTGGCAAAGCAGTGCTGGCACAAGTCTCACTATCTTCATGACAGACTGCTTGAAACCAATGGCGTAACCGATGTGTTTGATGTGCCTTTCTGCAGAGAGTTTGTAGTGAATCTTCCAGTTTCAGCGGAAGATACCGCTTCCGCCATGAAGGAAAAGGGATATCTTGCAGGACTTCCAATGCCATGCCTCGGAGATGGGGCAATGATGCTTACAGCAACCGAGAAACGAACCAGGGAAGAAATTGATGGCTTTGTAGAGGCTCTGGATCAGTACATCAGGGGGGCAGTGTAATGGAAAAGACAATATTTCAGTACAGCAGTCCCGGTCGAATCGGAGTTGCGCTTCCTGTACTCGATGTGCCGGAAACAGCTATCCCGGAACAGTTTAGAAGAAAAGAGTTCATAGGACTTCCCGAAGTGACCGAGGGGCAGGCAATGCGTCACTTCGTACGGCTTTCAACCATGAACTTCAGTATTGAGCAGGGATTTTATCCTCTTGGCTCATGCACCATGAAATACAATCCCAGATTACACGAATTTCTGGCCAGGATTGATGGTCTTGCAGCGGTGCACCCCCTTTCGGATGATTCAACAGTTCAGGGAACTCTTGAGATCATGTACAAACTTGGTGAATTGCTCTGTGAGATAACCGGTTTTAAGGCGACCACACTTCAGCCTGCAGCAGGAGCTCAAGGCGAATTCGCCGGACTTATGCTTATCAAAAAATGGCAGGATGAAAGAGGTCAGGGGCACCGCAATGAGGTTCTGATGCCGGACTCGGCCCACGGAACCAATCCGGCAACCAGCACTCTTGCAGGGCTCAAGGTCATCAGCGTGAAGTCTGACAAGCATGGCAGAGTTGATGTTGAGGATCTGCGCAGCAAGGCCGGTGAGAACACCTGTGCCTTCATGCTTACCAATCCGAATACCCTTGGTATCTTTGAGAGCAGCATAGAGGAGATAACGAAAATCATTCATGACGCCGGCGGTTTGAACTACATGGATGGTGCCAACATGAATGCTTTGCTGGGTATCGTCCGACCTGGTGACATGGGCTTCGATGTGTGTCACCTGAATCTGCACAAGACATTCAGCACCCCCCACGGCGGCGGTGGCCCGGGCTCCGGTGCAGTATGCTGTACAGAGCTGCTCAGGCAGTTTCTTCCAGCGTCAACAGTAGAGAAGACCGAAGAAGGATACAAACTTAGAGATCGCATGGGTAAATCAATTGGAAGATTACTGGCATTCCACGGAAATGTGGGAGTGTTGTACAGGGCCTATGCATACATAAGAACACTGGGTCCAAAGGGGCTCAGGGAAGTGTCCGAAGTGGCTCTCATCAATGCAAACTACATGAAGGCAAGGCTCAAGCCTTACTATGAAGTGCCTAACGATGATGGCCCCTGCATGCACGAGTTTGTTGCCAGTGGGGCGGAAATGGCCAAAAAGGGAGTGAAAACACTGGACATTGCCAAGCGTCTCCTTGATTACGGTTTTCATGCACCGACAATCTACTTCCCGCAGATTGTTAAAGAAGCTCTTATGATAGAGCCAACAGAAACTGAAAGCCTTGAGAGTATCGATGCGTTTATTGATGCAATGATCGCTATCGCTGAAGAGGTAGACGAGAAGCCTCATCTTGTTACTGATGCGCCGGTTAACACTCCGGTTCTGAGGCTGGACGAAGTTAAAGCAGTAAAGGATCTGTGTCTGGTGGAGCCAGTTGAACACGAGGAGTGAAATGACCGATACAGCGGGAACAGAAACCCTTGAGTGGATTTCCTTCCCCATGAAAGAGCGTCCCAGGGCTACAGTGGCCCTGGTTGTCATAATGCTTACATCTTCTTTCGCTGCTTCGGTGATGATGGGAAATGTCTGGTGGGGAATAATCGGGCTTGCTCTTCTGTTCCTTTCCATGTGGAGTTACTTTCTTCCTGTTGAGTTCATAATGGATTCCACAGGAGTGAGAAAGAAGTCTCCCTTCGGGACAGAAGTTAGAAAATGGAAAGAGGTTAGAAGCATTGTTCCGGATGCAAACGGAGTTCTGCTGAGCCCCTTTAAAGAGCCGACAAGGCTGGCAAAATTCAGAGGACTGAGCGTACAGTTCTCCGGTAACAGGGAGGAAGTGCTTGAGTTTATTCGGGCCAGGATTGAACCCTGAGGATTACAATTCGGACACCCCTGAAGAAATTGATGACCTTGTGAAGAAAATAGCCCGCAAGATTGTCGAGAGGGATCTGACCGTACCTGCAATTATTTTTCTTGAGTCCATTAAACCGGTCTCTTTCCTGGGCAGTCAGATGCTCGTGTTTGCAAATCCTGTAGTTTCTCTTCTTGTTCAATCAGGTGATTATTACAGGTTTGTTCGAATGATAGAAGATCGGGAAAATGTAGAGAAACTTACAGTAGCAATAGAGGAAGAAAATGCACTGGTTTCCGAACTCAGGCGGAAGGAAAAGCAGAACGGGCGAAAGAACCGCAAAAGCTTTTTCAAGAGGTTATTCCGCAGAAGCAAGGATCAACCGGATACAAACAAGTGAAGGGAGAAGCAGTGGCCGCTGAAAGAATACAGACTATTTTAGCCACCGACTGCGGTAGTACTACCACAAAATCAATACTCATAGAGTACAGTGAAGAGGCTGGTCGCTATCGTCTCGCCCGCCGAGGGGAAGCTCCAACAACTGTTGAAGCACCCGCGGAGGATGTTACCAAGGGCGTTCTTAACGCAGTTGGAGAGATTGAAGACCTTGAAGGTCGCCGCTTTCTTAAAGAAGATGGAAGTGGTGTACACGTAAGGGAAGGTTCCGGCGACGGAGTAGATCTTTACGTTTCAACCTCATCAGCAGGTGGTGGTCTTCAGATGACGGTTGCCGGTGTCGTGAAGTCCATGACCGGTGAAAGCGCCCAGAGAGCGGCTCTTGGTGCCGGTGCCATCGTGATGGATATTGTCGCCTCAAACGACAGAAGACTTCCCCACGAAAAAGTTGAGGATATCAGGAGGCTTCGTCCCGATATGATTCTGCTTTCCGGCGGTATCGACGGTGGAACTATTGACCATGTTGTAGAGCTGGCAGAAATTATCAGAGCGGCAGATCCCAAGCCAAGGTTTGGTGTCGGGTTCAAGCTTCCTGTTATTTATGCGGGAAACAAGGATGCTGCAGGCGACGTAAAAGAAGAGCTTGGAGATACTGTTGAGCTGAAGATTGTTGACAACCTCCGCCCGGTACTCGAGCGGGAAAACCTTACACCTGCCAGAGATCTTATCCATGAACTCTTCATGGAGCATGTGATGGCTCAGGCTCCGGGTTATGCCCACCTTATGGAGTGGACCGGTCGTTTTGTGAACGGCAAATGGGAGAATGTTCCCATTATGCCTACACCAGGCGCCGTTGGCAAGCTGATTGAAAGGGTTGCGAAGATGGAAAACATCCATGTTATGGGTGTTGATATAGGCGGCGCAACAACGGATGTATTCAGCGTGTTTGACAGCAACGGGGAACCGGTTTTCAACCGTACGGTAAGTGCCAACCTGGGATTGAGCTACTCGATCAGCAATGTACTTGCCAGTGCAGGTATGGATAATGTTATGCGCTGGGTTCCATTCCATGTTGATGAAGCTGACCTGCGCAACAGGATCAGGAACAAGATGATCCGCCCCACCACAATTCCACAGGAACTGGAAGAGCTGATTATCGAGCAGGCTATCGCCCGTGAAGCCCTTCGTCTGGCACTTGTTCAGCACAAGGATCTTGCAACAGGCCTGAAGGGTGTTGCCCAGGAGAGAACCATCGGCGATGCTTTTGAGCAGACTCAGACCGGTGCCACGCTGGTTAACATGATGGATCTTGATCTTCTCATCGGTTCCGGAGGAGTGCTCAGCCATGCTCCGAGAAGAAGCCAGACTGCTCTTATGCTTATAGACAGTTTCCTTCCAGAGGGTATCACTATGCTTGCAGTGGATTCCATCTTCATGATGCCCCATCTTGGTGTACTCAGTGAGGTTCATCCACAAGCAGCAGTTGATGTGTTCAACAATGACTGTTTGATTAAACTCGGGCACTGTGTAGCACCTTCCGGTGCCTTCAAGAAGGCAGCTCACCTCGCTGTGATCACAATGGTAATGCCTGACGGAAAAACAGTGGAAGAAAAAATAATTCCCGGTGAAATGAAACACATACCTCTTGGAGTTAACGAAAAGGCCAAAGCGGTTATCACTCCAATCAAGGGTCTGGATGTTGGTAATGGTCCAGGCGAGATATGGGAAGGCGAACTTGAAGGCGGCGTAGTCGGTATCGTTCTGGATGGACGAGGGCGACATCCCTTCAATCTTCCCGAGGAAGATGCGGAACGGGTAAGAATGCTTCAGACCTGGTCACAGACGCTGGATTCCTATCCTGAACGCTTCCTTACCATGGGAGGTGGTGAATAATGGCATTTGCATACACACCAGGTTTAAGAGTTGCCGATGTCGCTGACATCGCAAAAACACGCAGACTTCCCCTGAAGGGTGAAGTGCTCGTTGCACAGGGTGACATAATCAAGTCGGATACAGTTGTTGCCAGAACAGAGCTTCCTGGAAATATCAAGATGTTTAACATCGCCAACATGCTTGGTGTGCCCCCCTCCGATATACCTGAGCTTCTTCTCAAGAAAGAAGGAGATCCCATTAATGTCGACGAGCCCCTGGCTCAGAGCAAAGGGCTTTTTGGCAAGTACTTCAAGAGTACAGTAAAAAGCCCCATTGCAGGTGTTTTTGAAAATTTCAATGAGATTACCGGTCAGGCTGTTCTTCGAGAGCCCCCTATTCCCGTAGAGATTGACGGATATGTTGATGGCAAGGTCATCGAGGTTCTTCCAGGTGAAGGTGTTGTTGTTCAGACTCACTGCACCTTTGTTCAGGGAATTTTTGGAATCGGCGGTGAGGTTCGCGGTGAACTGAAGATGGTCTGTTCAACACATGACGAAGAAATCACCGCTGACAGGATCACACCCGACTGCAAAGGCAAGATCATCATCGGGGGAAACTACATAAGCTACGGCGTTCTCCAGAAGGCCATTGCCGCTGGAGTGAATGCTGTTGTTGTTGGCGGTTTTGATGACAAGGATCTTAAGGATCTTCTTGGATTCGACCTTGGTGTTGCCATTACCGGTCACGAGAAGTTTGGTCTTACACTGATTCTTACCGAGGGATTCGGAAAAATGGCCATGGCTGAGGGTACATTCGAGCTTCTTGCCAGGCGTGAGGGCATGATGGCCAGCGTAAACGGAGCCACTCAGATTCGTGCCGGCGTAATGCGCCCGGAGATCGTGGTTCCCCTGCCTGCAGATGTTATGAGCGAGAAGACCAGCACAAAACAGGCCGGTGCAATGGACATCGGAAGCTCTATCCGCTGTATCCGTTCTCCCTACTTCGGGATGATCGGTAAAGTGGCAGCTCTTCCACCGGAGCTTCAGGTGGTTGATTCTGAAGCAAAGGTGAGAGTTCTCGAGGTTGAATTCGATGACGGCAAGAGGTGCACGGTACCCAGGGCCAATGTCGAACTGATTGAAGGCTAGCCGAACCAAAGCCCGTATAAGAACGAAGGGGGTGTCGCCGTTGCAACGCCCCCTTCGTTCCTGTGGCTCAGAGTTATTCGAAGAGTCTGTAAACAGGCAGGTTTGCCACTCCCTGCTCTTCCCAGTAGGAAAAGCCATTATTTACAGCAGCGGTAAGAATCTCTTTGTGAGTACCGTGTATCATTATCTCCAGATAATCCAGTCTTTTCTTTTCTGCAAATGCAAAGACGCCTTGAATGAATCCTTGCGGATCATCAATTGCGGCGGCAAGTGGTGAAATTTCAGAACCCCGATTTGCAGAGAGAAATCTCGCCCCTGTTTCCACCTGCCAGAAATTGGCGTTATTATTCATCCACTTCATGGAGTCACTGCTGCGATAGTTTATGTACTTCCATCCGCAGGGGGCGTGTTCCGGATAGACCGAGAAATCTTCGGTTGAAGGAGAAAACTTTTTAAGGGGAAGAGTATTCTGAACTGGCGGGTTTTCCATGCTTATCACATGAAAAAGCTCTACAGCCCTGAACCCCTGTTTCTCTGCCATGCAGATACTCTCAGCATTTTTGACGTATGTGGAGAATTCAATGGAGTTAAAATGACCAGCCTCCACCTTTTTCCGGGCAATCTGGAGGATCTCATCCGCGAGGATTCTTCCATACCCTTTTCCCTTGAAGTCATTGTGTACCCTGAGACCCTCCAGCCATGCCACATTACCGGGCATTGCTGATATTTTTCCACAGGCAATAACTCTGCCGGCGATTTCTCCAATAAAAAATCCCTGTTGTTCGAGCCATCCTTCAGACACCTGCTCCAGGTAATCATGGCCTTCCCAGGTGGTTCTTGATATTTCTGCAAGGTCGCCAAGATCATCGGCAGCAGCTTCCCTGATTTTCATTTCCTTCTTCATACCGGTCCCGTCTGTGGAATTGTCTGAAAGAAATATATGCACTGCGGACACTCTGTGTCTTTCTTGTCATTTCCTATCTCAAAAATACAACACTTATTGCCTGCCATGCTGACCCCCGGGGCGCACTCGTGTATCGTAGATTGTACCCAGGTCGCATCGCATATCTCGCGACTTTCAGGGAAAGCAGGGGCAGGTAGCCTGCGATCAGATTCGAACGGTGAACAAGATTTGTCAAACGACCGGGTACAATATTCAGGGCTGTTCAGGATGATATTCCGGGTGTACCGCAGGCTCTGTTCACTCGATAAGGTCTTCCAAGTAACTTAAGTTACTTTTAGATGTGGGGCTGCGGAGCGGGCTGGGACGCTATTGACTGAGTACAGCTAAATTGTGATAGTTCAATGATAATATTGGGTCTGGTTATCAAAAAAATCACACATCTGGAGGAAGAATGAGAGTCTTCACTCGTTTCGTCGTAATTCTGTCCATTTTGAGTACTCATGCCTTCGGATTCGGGTACTATGACGCGATAACAAATGGAACCGTTCTCGGTGGATTCTCCCCCTATACAGTGGCATTGGGAACTGTGCGTGCTGTCGGAGTATCAGAACCGGCAAGCATATTCACAAATCCTGCTCAGGTCGCAGTACACCCCTTTTCCATTCAGCTTTCAGGTTCATCCATATCATGGGCAGAGCGAGTGATTGAATCAGATTTAGATAAAACTTTAAGAACGCTGATGACGAACAGCAACGGGCTGGCTGCTGTGGTTTATCCCGCGGGAGGCATTACATTAGGTGCAGGAATAGTCAAAGTAGCAGAATTCGGTTATGACGGGATGACTCTTATCTACGATGATCCTGATGATCCGGAAATTGGTATTGCACTTCTCGAATCCAGTGGTTCCCAGATAGAGGCTATGGGCAGTGTGTCCATGGTAATTGCCGGTCCTCTGTCCGCAGGTTTTTCGGGTGGTGTTCGCCGGGCTGCGGCAGAATACCAGTACAATTTCAACAGTTTTCATTTCCTTATCCCTGATTCGTTATACACCTGGTCTAAAAACAGCAGCGAATTCGCGTGGCATACTGGATTGGCATTAACCGGAGACCTTTTTAAATCAGGTGTTTCCTACTCTTCGGAAACCGAGTACATGGAAGACATTCTGGCTTTTGGTGGAAGCGCCTATGCTGAACATCTCAAAAAGACAACCCTGGGGTTTGAAGCAGAAATCACCTCTCCATTTGACAAAAATCTTTTTCTGGGAAAACTTTTTTTAAGTATGCCTCTTACAAAAAGCCTGGAAGCTCTTGTCTCAGTAAGCTTTGACGACAACCGGGTTGCAAACAGAGCTGGTTTTGGCTTTGGCATGGGTTTCTCCGGACGAGTGGGCCGTTTCACCGCAGGTGGAGGAGTTTTGAACAGGTTCAGATCCAGAGAAGACACAGCTTTTCCCGATGAGCAGTCTGACCATGTAGACGACTCATACACAATAATAAACCTGGGCATTTCCTGTATGCTGTGAAATCAGCAGCAGGTAACGAATAACTCTCCATCTCTGATCTCCCACTGACTCGAGGTTGTGCTGCTAAGGAATTCTCTATCGTGGCTGATCAGCAGGAGAGCACCGGTGTAGTCGTTAAGAGCCTTTTCCAGACACTCTACCGAGGGTAGATCCATGTGGTTCGTGGGTTCGTCCATAACAACAAGCCAGGGCGCTTTGGCGAGACCAAGTGCCAGCAGCAGTTTTCTGGATTCGCCTGGACTTGGAACGGCGGAATTGAGAACCCTTTCAGGATCGCTTCCCAGCCTTCTTACTATGATCATGACCTGCCCAAGCTCTTCACTGGAGAGTTTTTTTGCGTCAGAGAGGCACAGAGTGGACTCCTCTGCGGTGATCTCCTGGGGAATCCAGATCAGTTTGTCTTCCGGGCAGTTCAGCTCTGCTCTGATATGATTCAGCAGTGTGGTTTTTCCCGATCCGTTTCTGCCTGCAAGTGCTATTCTGCTTTCCGACCGGATCAGAAGGCCAGGATACCTGATTGCTCTACTTCCCATTTTAATTTCCCCGGGTTGGATATCCAGAAGGTAGTTTCTGGTTGATCCTTCTCCTGCCAGTACAATTCCGGAGTTGTGAACTTTTCTGTAAGTAATGGATTCCATGTGATCTCTGGCCCGGGCTGCCCGTGCGGTAGCAGTGCGGCTTATCTGACCTGCCTTCTGCACAATGCTGTGATATTGTGATTCTCCATCGTAGTTGTACTTGCATATATCTTTGAAAGTGAAATTGTGGCCTGCTATGCGAGCCTGAATTGTTCTGGCATTGATCATTTTCTTTCTTGCATCATGCTTGAGACGAATGTATTTCTCTTCCGCTTCCCTTCGGTGCTTCACAAGAAGTTCCCGCTTCTGATTGTCTGCTTTTACAGCTGAGGTGTAACCTGTTCTGTATATCTGCACTTCTTCAGGGAAGAAGAGGACACAGGAGGAACAGAGTTCATCCATGGCGCGTCTGTCGTGACTTACAAGAAGACCGCACCCTCTGTATTCTTTCATGGACTTTATCAGAAGAGTTCTTCCATGAACATCAAGATGGTTGAAAGGCTCATCCAGGGCCAGTACAGACGGACGAGTCCATATTGCAACTGCGATTTGAAGGCGTTTTCGCTCTCCATGAGAAAGAGTGTTCCATCTGACTGCCCAGTCATCCTCAATCTGAAGAATATCTCTGAGTTTGATGGAATCCTTCGACCAGTCAAAGAGAAATTCATTCAGGTTGCCCGGCGGGTGATCAGTTCTCTGAGCACAGTACACAGAGATTCCCGAGGAAATGATTGAACCGGTATCCGGAGAAAGAAGCCCCGTGCCCAGTTTGAGAACTGTAGTTTTGCCGCAGCCATTTGCGCCTGCAAAGGCTGTCCAGCCTGAATCAAGATTCAGAGAGACGGCAGTAACCGCATGATTTGTAGAGCCGGGGTATGTGTATGAGACATTACTGAAGCGTAAAAATGTTTGGTGCATGAGAATCCTTTCTGAAAAACTGCTTTGATGCCGTTGTTTCAAGAAAGAATGTTCATGTTTCACCACCTGTGTTGGTAAAAATAAAAAGTAGCCTGACCCTGCTTCAACATACAGATATTCCAGATGCCTTGTCCACCTGCTTATGCATTTCCCGGGAAACTCTCTTCTGAAACAGGCCACAGGTGACAGTTTTTTGCCGGTACTGCGTCAGAGATTCTGGAATATGTTCTTCGTGACATGAACCTCACCTCGCGGAGGATTCTATTCTTCGGAAGATGCTGACAGTCAGGGGGGCGAGGGGGCGTTTTATACATGAACAATTGGCGAGATGTCTGCGGTTCTTTCAATAGAGGAGCTGAACCTTGCAGAGGCACACTGGAATGCAGCAGATCCGAGCCATATCCTTCATCAATCGGGCAGCAGAGCGATTTCAGATTCTGACCGGAGTGAGCTGGAAGAGATCAGAGAGTTACTTTCCCGCAGTCGGGGAGACAAGGGGCCGACCAGCCGGAGACGAGAAGATTCTTACAGACTGGAACGGATTGATGATTGCAGCTCTGGGAAAAGCATCACTGCTTCTTGATGACCCTCAATACCTTCATTCTGCTGAAAGAGCTTTTGAATTTATCACTGAAAACATGGTTGCAGATAATCAGAGGCTTACCCACAGTTTTGCAGGAGGCAGAAGATGTTTTGACGCATTTCTTGATGACTGCGCCTTCCTCATCCGGGGCAGTCTTGGGATGTACAATGCCACGCTGAACCGGGAGTATCTTCAGTTTGCCATTGATCTTCAGAGAGAGCTGGATATGCATTTCGCAGACCAGTCTGACGGAGGATATTTCTTTACAGCTGATTATGCAGATCTGCAGATTGCAAGACTGAAAGAATCTTACGACGGCGCAGTGCCTTCAGGGAATTCACTGGAGCTGACAAATCTGATCAGTCTATGGAAGCTTACAGGGGATTCTTCGTACCTGGAACAGGCTTCGGGAATAGAATCTGCTTTCAGCGGATCGGTTGCTTCAGCTGTTTCAGCCCGGGTGTGTAGAAATGGTACCTGTGCTCTGCCTGTGGCAACAGTGAGTGAACTGCGTGATCTTTTGTAGAGAATGACTCCGACTATCTTGCATTGTTGCAGAGATGGTCGTGTGGGGTTATTATCGTCAGACTGTGTTTTGTACGATTACATTCTAACGAAAGGGGTTCAACAGTATGAAAAGAGCGCTGTTCGTACTTCCTCTTCTGGCTTTGACAGGGGTACTGTTCGCACAGAGTGGTGGTATTACCTCTATGGATGGCGGCGACTGTTTTATAGAGTCGCTTACAGCAGAGGATGCTCCCAATGATGCCGGAGGGGGGGTGGATATTACCTGGACGGTGGCATTGGATACTGCTTTGCCGGATTCAATGGTTCTTGAAAGGAAAGATGATTCAGGTATTTGGGCGGCAATTTCAACCCTGAATCCAATTAACGGTCGCAAGACCGACAACGAGCTTGAAAATGGTATGGAATACTCCTACCGTATTGTCCCTTTCTACGCCGGTACAGCTCAAGATCCCAGTATCGAGGTATCCGCAAGTTCTTCAACTCAGTGGATTCATTCCGGAAGAATTGGAATGCTGATTACTCTTGTTGTAATCAGTCTTGTAATCTTCTACTACATCGATCAGGGGAAACGGGGCAAAGAGCTTTACATTCGTAGAATTGCCGGTCTGACAGCGGTTGAAGACGCTGTTGGAAGGGCAACCGAGATGGGGCGTCCTGTTCTTTACATACCGGGAATTATGGACATGGATAACATCCAGACAATAGCCAGTATGGTTATTCTCGGCCGTGTTGCGATTAAAACCGCCGAGTACGGTTCATCACTTCTTGTTCCAACATGCCGTTCGGTGGTTATGAGTGTTGCACAGGAGATCGTGAAAGAGTCATACCTGCAGGTGGGAAGACCTGATGCATACAAAAGGGAAAGCATTAACTACATCACAGATGATCAGTTCGGATATGCTGCAGGTGTAGATGGTATTATGGTAAGAGAGAAGCCTGCTGCAATTTTCATGCTGGGTACATTTTATGCCGAGAGTCTGATTCTTGCAGAGACAGGAAGAAGCGTTGGTGCTATTCAGATCGCAGGAACTGCCATGCCCAGCCAGATCCCATTTTTCATTGCTGCCTGCGATTACACGCTGATCGGTGAGGAACTCTTTGCCGCAAGCGCTTACCTTTCCAGGGAGCCAAAACTGCTGGGCAGTCTACGCGGTCAGGACATTGCGAAGCTTTTCTTCATGATTGTAATAGTTCTTGGTGTTCTTACTGCCACTCTCGGTGAGGCATGGGAACCGGCTTCGAAAGTGGCTGTATTTCTCAAAACAATAACCTCGGTGGAATAGGAGGCTGTGAAGTGAGACTTGTAATACCTTTGATGATCACATTCGTAGCCGGAATGATAATGATCCTTCAGTTTTTTGTGCCGGCTACACAACCTATGGGAGACAATCTGCAGGAATGGTATATGATTGTGTCCAGTGCTGCTATTTTCCTTGGTGCAGCTAACCTGATTACGGTCCATGTTCACAAAATTCGATTCAAGGCCAGGAACTGGAAGTACAGTCCTATTACTTTGATCGGATTTGCAGTAATGATAATTACAGGGCTTGTGTTTGGAATTGAAGCGGATCTTCCCTTCGATTACTTGTTTCAGCAGATGGTGGCACCAATGGCTGCAACAATGTTCAGTCTGCTTGCTTTCTTTGTGGCGAGTGCGGCGTTCCGTGCTTTCCGTGCCAGCAACTGGCGGGCATCTCTTCTTCTGGTTAGTGCGTTTGTGGTCATGCTTGGCCGTGTTCCAATCGGTTCAATGATCTGGAATAAAATCCCGATAATAAGTGAATGGATAATGCAATATCCAAACATGGCCGGCCAGAGAGCAGTAATGATAGGTGCTGCCATGGGTATGATTGCTACCTCTCTGAGAATGATCTTCGGGATTGAACGCAGTTACCTCGGAGGTGCAGACTGATGGCGACATTCATTGAAAAACTTGGCAACCTCGATAGAAGAGTGATTTTTGTTCTGATGGCTCTTGCGGTTATTATACCGCTCGCACTTAGAATGAATCTGCCCATTCCAATTGACAAGGGACCCAGCAAGAACCTTTTTGATGCAATTGATGCTCTTCCGGAGGGCTCCAGAGTTCTCATTAGTTTTGACTATGATCCTTCAACAATGCCTGAGCTTCAGCCAATGGCTGTTGCACTTTCCCAGCATCTGATGACCCGCGACATCAGGATAGTCTCACTGGCTTTGTGGCCAATGGGGGTTAGCCTTGGGAATGAAGCCCTCTCAGCCGTCGGAGACAGTCTCGGCAAGGAGGAGTATGTCGATTGGGTGAACCTTGGTTACAAAATAGGAGGTGGTGTTCTCATAGTGAGAATGGGAAGCGACATTCAGTCTGTATTCCCCACCGATTATGGCGGTAACCCGGTTGATGAGATGCCTGTGATGCAGGGAGTGAATAAACTTGGTGATCTCGACATGATAATTTCATTATCTGCCGGAGATCCAGGTATTGAAACCTGGATAATGATGGCTGGAGACAGATACAATATTGCCGTTGGGGGCGGTTGCACTGCAGTCAGTGCTCCTCAGCTTTATCCATATCTTTCCACTGGACAGCTTATCGGTCTTCTGGGTGGTCTCAAGGGTGCCGGTGATTATGAAACAATGGTAAGAATCGGTGTTGAAAACCCTCCTCCGGGTATCGCGATTGCAGGAATGGCAGCCCAGTCAGTGGCCCACCTTGTGATAATGCTTTTCATCATTATTGGAAACATCGCATATCTGTCAGAAAAAAAGAGGAAGGGAGGAGCAAAATGAGCTGGGAAGTGATAGGAATATGGCTGGGAGCTCTTCTGTCCCTTTGTTTATATAGTTTTCTCTACAAAGATAATCCGTTCTACAAGTTTGCCGAGCACCTCTTTGTGGGTATGAGCGCCGGTTACTGGGTTATTTACGCAATCATGAATGTACTGGTACCCAACTGGTGGCAGAAGCTTGTACCGCTGGAGGGTGGTTTCCAGCCCATCTGGCTGGTACCTGGTGTACTGAGTTTATTCATGCTGTTCAGACTTATACCAAAACTTGCAGGACTAAGCAGGCTTTCTCTTGCTCTTATCGTGGGAACAGGCGCCGGTATAAGCATTACTGCAATGCTCCAAACCAGAGCACTTGCTCAGGTTAATGGAACTATTATTGCCCTTGGACAGGGTGGTGGTTGGTTCGACTGGGTAAGCAATATCATAATGGTAACAGGTGTTGTGTGCGGTCTTGTTTACTTCTTCTTCTCAAAGTCACATACCGGCGTATTTGGAGGGGCTGCCAATGTGGGTATTACGCTTCTTATGGTGGCCTTCGGTGCCAGCTTCGGCTACACTGTAATGGCTCGTATCAGTCTTCTTATCGGGCAGACACAGTTCCTGCTCTTTGAATGGTTGCCGACGATGGGAATACACTTGTAACGATTGCTTATCCGGGGTCTTCAAATGGGAGACCCCGGACAAGTGGAAAAGGAGAAAAAATGAAATTCGCACTGCTTGTACTGACGGCTCTTGCCTTTGTATCCTTCGGACAGTACTTCGAAATCACAAACGATACCGGTTATGACATCTATTTCGTTTACATCAGCTACACTTCCGAGGATGACTGGGGCGGAGACTGGCTGGGTGAAGATGTCATGTTTGATGGAGATGTTTATGAGTTTGATATAAGCGACCTTGACTGGGAAACCGAGCTCTTTGACATCCAGCTTGAAGACGAAGACGGCGACATATATACATTCCTCGCCGTTGACGGGGAAGACTACGGCACAGGTGATGACGACAATGTGTTTACTGTGACTCTTTCCGATATTGATTAGTTTCAGGTAAATCTGAATCAGCAGGGCGGGGCTTCGGCTCCGCCCGTTGTAATTTTCAGCATTTCCTCCTTATAGAAAAAGAGGTTCACCCGTTGCCAGAGAATAAAGAGGAACTGCTTCAACCCGATTTGCAAGACGGTAGCGTTTGTTTCCGGGGTACAGGATGGCGATTCTATCAAGTTTCAGATCATCCAATGCTATCCTGATAGATGGAGTGATCTTTGGAGAATCAGCTCTTTTACATTCGATTCCCAGCAGTTCATCACCCCTCTCAAGGATTAGATCAATCTCTGCCCCCTGGTGGGTTGCCCAGAAGAAAGCGGATTCATGGGAAGTTGCTGCAAGTATCTGCTCAATCACAAACCCTTCCCAGGAAGCACCGATCTTTGGATGCGTTAGAAGTTGTTTAAATGTTGATATGCCAAGCAACTGATGAAGCAACCCTGTGTCTCGAATGTAAATTTTGGGAGATTTAACCTGCCTTTTGCGCAGATTAGCAAAGTACGGTTGAAGTTGCCTGACCATATATGCATCAGTCAGGAGATCAAGATGTCGTCTTGTTGTGTTCTGATTCACGCTAGAGCTCTTGCGGGTGCAGCTGCGTTCCAGGTCTGGCCATGGTAGTGAGCCAGCATTCTCCAGAATCTACCCAATGCCGAAGCTGGAATACTTACACCTCATTGCGGGAAGTCTCTTTCAAGTAGAATCTGAATGAAATACTTCCTCCATGCAAAACTGTTTTCATCATTGGATGATAAGAATGAAGGCGGAAAGCCTCCCCGGAATCACAGGGTATCTGAGTTAGCTTCTGCAATTTCTTCAAGAGTGAATCCATCGATCTGCACTATTTCGATTCTTCCTGCAAGGCTTTCCGAGGTTTGACGCAGCAGGTTGCCGGATGCACTTCCAAGAATAAGGAATTGAGCAGGTGTCTCCTCGCGATCAACTAACACTCTCAGAATGTTAAAAAGATCAGGTCTCCGTTGAACCTCATCTATAACCACCAGCCCCTTCAATGGGGCAAGGGCAGTGAAAGGTTCGGAGAGTCTTTCAAGGTCAAGGAGATTCTCCATGTCAAAGTAGTTTACTGATTCAGAGTTCAAAAAGCCCCTGGCAAGAGTTGTTTTACCACTCTGACGAGGGCCGGACAGAAGAACGACCCTGCTTCTTTCCAGAGCAGTTTCAAGTTTCCTCTCTATTCTTTTTCGCTTTATCATAACAGGAAAATACCATGAAAATCATACATGCCAAGTAGAATATTCATGGTAGTGTTCTTGTCGCGCAGTGAGAATACTGTCAGCCATCACTTGATTCAATCAGTTTTCGAAGGCTGCGACAAAGCGGCTGAAAAGGTACTTATTCCAGCAATCTGACTGTGTAGTAGACTTGTTTGCAGTTATAACTGAAAAGCAAACAGCTTTTCATGAAGGCACTATGAAAGCATTGGCAGCCATGCTTGCTTCTGCGGTAATGGCATTCGGATACTGGTATTGGGATTCATTTGATATTGAAGCAAGAATAACCAGTCTCAGTGCTGTCAGCGGCATATCACATTCTTCTCCTTGTGTACCTGCCTGTCTCTGTGTATTGTATACCTGATTTGAACTATTTACATGGAGGTATGATGTGAAAGCCCTGATTATACTGTTTGTATCGGCGATAACAGCTTTTGGATATGGATACTGGGATACTTTCGGAGTTGGCGGCAGAGTTCCGAGCCTGAGCCCTGTCAGTGCAGCAATGTGCGGGGCTACTGTACCTGAAAGTTCATCGGCATTTTCTCTGTTCACAAATCCTTCAGCTCTGGCGGGTTCAGAAAAGCTTACTTTTTCTCTCTCCGGCTGGCACATCGGCTGGAGGGAAGAGATTACCTACCACTACACCTGTACAGAGCCTTACCGTTTTAACCTCGGAGCCATGTCTCCCCGGGGAGCTTTTGCCATCACAATGCCTGTGGGGGGCGGGTTCACTGCCGGAGCTGGAATAGCCACGGTTTCACAGTACCAGATGAAAGCTACTGCTCAGGTATACCACGAAGCAGGTTATCTTCACGGGGAACTCTGGAAGACCCTGATCTCTGATGCAACTGGCAATCTGAACGAAGCCCTTGTCTCTTTTGCTGGAACGATTGGCCCCGTTGACATCGGCATTTCACCCGGGATCAGGTATGGCAGCGGTGGTTCAACAACATATTCCAACAGGGTCAACGGTCGCGATTCAACTTTTATCGAAACCTGGGAACACTCGGCCTTTGCTTTAAGAGCAGGAGCAAGCATGAACCTGGGCTATACCGTTCTCTATTCCACACACACCAGCGGAGACAGTAGATTCTTCTCATTCACAAATATTGGTGCATCGGCATCTTTTCCTTTCATGAAAGGTGGCTATTTCGGTGCTGAACTTGGTGTTGTAGATGGTAACAATCTCAATGTTACAGCGTTCACCCGTCTTCCCGGTGTAATTGAGGGCTCCAATATGTACCTGGGATTGAACGGATACAGGCCCGATCATGCGCTCAAAACTGGAATTGGTCTCAGTATTGGTGGGGACTTCAGTTTCGGAAACAACCGTATATCCGCAGCATACTTGTTCCACAGCCGGTACAGGAACGGCGTTGCCGTGCCGATACCATACGTAAACCATGTCTATGATGCCGGAGACGTTGTGGTGCTTGGAATAGAGACTGTTTTTTAAGGCAGCAGCGGTTCGTATGCACATGCAGTTCAATCAATCATTCATGAAATTTTATACGACCCTGTGGAACAAAGGCGGGGAAACTCAGCCCTGCAGTCAGAAACGGTGACTTCTAAAAAATAGGATTACCGGCATTCTCTGCCAGTCAGAAGATTTGCAGGTACTTATGCTGTGCAGAACCACTTATACCCGATTCTTGTGCTGTTGTTCCAGCGAGGTGTACAGCCTCTTCTTGACACGGTTCTGAGGCTTATGTATCCTAGAGCAGGAAAGAGTTGTGTGACAATAGGTTAGTACGCTGTAAATCGGTGTGCTGCAGAGTGTTAGGTGGCCACGGCTGGCCGTGGTGATGTTTGTTTGTTTGTGCGGATCCGGTGCCTTCCGGGGTGTACGTCGGGGCTTCGGGTTTGTGCACAGTTTGTAGCAAGAAGAAAGGAGCTGCAAAGTGTTTAGGAGAGCGACAGTAATTTCGCTTGCTCTACTGCTGTTTGTGTCCCTTAGTGCAACTGCAGGAACTACCGGCAAGATCGCCGGTCGCGTTACCGATTCAGACGGAAATCCGTTAATCGGTGCGACTGTAATGATCGTTGGTACTACCTTCGGTGCAATGACCGATCCAAACGGTGAGTACTTCATTATCAACCTGCAACCGGGAACTTATAACCTCCGGTCAAGCATGGTTGGAATGGGAGAGCAGACCAAAGAGGGTGCCAGTGTCATAGTTGACATGACCACCCGTATGGACTTTATTCTTAATCCGGAAGCAGTCGGAAGTACGGTTATCACCGTTACCGACCAGAGGGGTATGATTCTTCGCGGAGTCACCTCGAGTGTTTCTGTTGTAACCCGTGACGAGATCAGAACCATGCCGGTAGCCGGTATCACCGATGTGGTGAACCAGCAGGCAGGTGCTGTCGATAAGGATGGTCTTCACATGCGCGGTGGCCGCGGTGGCGAGGTTGCCTATCTTGTTGACGGCATCAGCCAGACCAACCCCATCGGCAATGTGGCTGATCGGACAATTCCCCTTTCAGCAGTTACTGAAACATCGATTATCTCCGGTGGTTTCGGTGCTGAATACGGAAATGCCCAGTCTGGAATCATCAACGTTGTTACCCGTGAAGGTGGAAACCGTTACACCGGTTCCATCGGCATGAACGGTAATGACTTTGATGCCCTTGGTCTTTCCAAGGACTGGACCTGGGGCTACCCCGGCTCATGGTGGGCCGGTTCCAAGTTCGACGGTGAAGAAGGGCAGATCCTTCAGGAATTCGGGCTGAACAAGCCTGCTCCTTTTGCAGAAGCCAGACTCACAGCCGAAGCCGCCCTTGGCGGCCCCGAACCCATTACCCAGTACCTTCTTCCTGCAATGGGTCTTGATGTGAACGCCGATGTGCGTTTTTTCGGTTCAGTCAAATGGCTGCAGAACGGTGGCGGCCCAGACGGTAACTACGCTTACCTTCTGAACACTGGCAGCGAGCAGTGGAACGGTAACTTGAAACTCACAATCAAGCCTAACCCGAGAACCAAGCTGAACTTCAGCGGATTTTACAGGAATCGGGTAGCGCGAATTTACCGCGGCTGGGTTTACGCGAGATATGAGGATCCATTTGTTAACCCGCTTACGGGTGATACAATACCCGGATCCAATTTCGAATACGGCCTTCCAACAGGCACAAGGAATAACTATTCCATGGGCTTCAGCCTCACTCAGACTCTCAGTGATGCAAGCTTCCTGGAATTCAAGATCAATCAGTATGTAGCTGATTACGAGCGCAGAATCAACCAGGAAGATGGAAGTTATCTTGGTGAAAACTTTACCAGAGATGACTGGCTCACCTACACGCCTGAGCGCGTCCAGGACGGTGACGGATTCTACCGCTCCGGACTTGACAGGGCTGCCTGGCTTGACACCAGAAGCGCAACTTCCACAGCCAGACTTGATGTTACAAGTCAGGTGAACCAGCAGCACCAGCTCAAATTCGGTGTTGAGGGCAAGTACTACGACATTTACGAGTACAGTGTAGACACCGCCTCCGGCGGTAACATCTACATGGGTGAATGGCACTCTTATCCTCATGCTGTATCGGCTTATCTGCAGGATAAGATGGAGTACAGAGGAATGATCGTTAATGCGGGTCTTCGCTTCGACTACTTTGACCCGAATTTCGATAACTATCCCGCCGACCTTACAGATCCGATTAATCAGGGATCATCAGTAAGTGACCCGGGTTACATCAAGAACCCTGTAAGTGTCAGTGCCAAGTATCACCTCAGTCCCCGACTCGGCTTCAGCCATCCCATTACCGAGCGTGATGTTCTTCACTTCACATACGGTCACTATTTCCAGGTGCCAGACTTCGCAAACATGTTCGATGGTGCGAACTTTGATCTTTCAGGTGCCTTCCCCATGGTGGGAAACCCCGATCTCGAGCCTGAAGAGACCATCGCCTACGAAGTTGGCGTGAAGCACATGTTTGACGATTTGACCATGCTTGATGTCACCGGTTATTACAAAGACATCACAGGTCTTATTGACATGCAGAAGAACAACTACACCCCTGTAGACGCATATGATCTGTATGTCAATGGTGATTACGGTAATGTTCGAGGTGCAGAGTTTACCCTTATGAGACGTCCCTCAAACTTCATAAGCTTCACCACAAACTACACCTACGCTATTGCCAAGGGTAAGAGTTCCAGCGAAAGGCAGAATTACGATTATGCCTGGGCCAACTGGATTATTCCCAAGCGCGAAAGTTTCCTTGAATGGGATCAGAGACACATGGTTAACGTCAACTTTAATTTCATCATCCCCCGTAACGAAGGCCCTGCATGGGGCGGTACTCGTTACCTTCAGGGTTTAGGGCTTGCACTGCAGTGGAACTACGGAAGTGGTTTCCCCTACAATGCCAGCAGCCAGGGCACGGCTGATCCTCAGATCAACAGCGAGCGGTTGCCTTTCACAATGAACACCACAGCCAAGCTGAACAAGACGTTCTGGATGGGTGATACATCCGTGAATGCTTATGTCTGGGTGATTAATCTGTTCAACCGTGTAAACATCAGTCACCTCATGGACGAATCATGGTACGATGCCGACATGGATGGAGACGGCGAACCTGATCATGACCCCACAGGTAAAATGGGCAACCCGAATGCTTATTCCCGTAGAAGACAGATACGTTTCGGTTTAGATTTCGAATGGTAGGAAATTCAGGCGGGTTTTCCCGCAAGAACAAGGAGAGTTACCAGATGTATAAAATCCTGCTGGTGCTTCTACTGGTCATGGCACCTTTCGCCATGGCTCAGAATGAAGAGCCGGAAGTAATAGAAACCACAGAAGAGGTGACCGAAACAGTTGAAGATGTTGCTTCTGTAGAGGAACCTGTTGTGGATACAGATGAGGCAGATGTTGCTGAAACACCTGTCGCGGAAGAAGTTGAGCGTTCACAGAGTGCGAGTATGGATCTGAAGGATCTTTTCATCGCCGGTGGAAACTTCATGTGGCCGCTGCTTCTTGCTCTTATCATCGGTGTTGCCGTAACTGTAGAGAGATTTATCGTCTTCAGTAAGGCCAAACTCGATGTAAACAAGTTTCTCGAGCAACTTGGCGGATACATTCGCAAGGGCGACCTCAGTGGTGCTGAGAACCTCTGTGATCGTACATGCGGTCCTGTGTCTGCAATTCTCAGATCCGGGCTCACGAGAAGAGACAAGGGGCTTGTTGACGTAGAAAAAGCGATCGAGGGTGCCGGATCCATAGAGATGGCTCATCTTGAGAAGGGGCTTGTTGTTCTTGCCACCGTTTCAAGTGTTGCCCCTATGATTGGTTTCCTTGGTACAGTTTCAGGTATGATTCGTGCCTTCGGTGAGATTGCCGCAGCCAAGAATGTTGATGCCAGCCTTGTCGCAGGTGGTATTCAGGAAGCGCTTATCACAACGGCCTCCGGTCTTTGTGTTGCTATTCCCATTCAGATGGCCAATAACTATTTCATCGCGAAAGTGGGCCGTTTTATTACCGACATGGAAGAGGCAAGCATGTTCCTCGTCGATCAGCTTGCCGACATGGAACATCTCAAGCAGTTGTGATAAGGAGCAAGAATGCGCAATGAAAGACCACGGGCCACCGGCGAGTTTTCCGATTCGTCAATGTCCGATATTGCATTCCTGCTGCTGATCTTCTTCCTGGTGACAACCACTTTTGATGTTCAGAAGGGTATCAGCTATCAGCTGCCTAAAAAACCCGATGAACAGACTGAAGAGGTAGTGATCGATGAAACAAACCGGCTTGTTATGACCATCAAGCAGTGGGGTCTGGGAAGCTATGTAGCTCTTATAGACCAGGCGCCCCCCGACGGGCCGCTGCAGAGGGCCAGAGCCGGTGAAGATGTAGCCCTTGATGACCCGATTCTTCAGGCTGGAATAATGACTCTTGCATCTCAGAGAGCAGAAACAGTGGAAGCGACATCTTCCAGACTGTTGAACAATCTGGAAGTTGCCAAGGGTGTACGATCCGGTACTTATTCCAATTTGAGTTCGGCGATTCAGGCAGAGAATCTTACAGCCATAGTGCGTTCCGGACTGATCCGGGAAGTCATGGGCGGAGATGCTCCCACTGTCATCGATCCAAACTTCGGAGAAGTGGCTTTTGGCGATACTCTGGTGCTTGCTGACGCCAGACAGGGTGATATTGCTTCAGCCGTAAGAGAGAGTGAGCTTGTTGTTATTCTCAAGTTTTTCCCCGATTGTGATTATGACGGCATGATCAGTGCACTTGATGTTCTCAGGCGCAACGGTGTCAGCCGTACCGGTATCACAATACAGGAAAGACTAGGTGGTGTGCAATGAAATTTAAAAGACGAATGAAGGTGGGCAGTGCGATAGGATCCAGCACAATGTCGGATATCGTTTTCCTGCTTCTTGTCTTCTTCATGGCTACAACCATTTTCAAGGATGACACCGGTCTCAGAATTCGCTTTCCCCAGGCTCACCCTCAGGTAATGAGCGAGCTCGGGAAGGAGAATCTCATCGTGGCCGTCTGGATCAAACAGATGAACCCCGGTGACAGCCAGAGTGAAGTTATAGCAAGAATCGGCGACTACGACCTGCCTGTAGATCAGGTTGCAGTTCAACTGAAAGGTCTTGCTGACAAATTCTGGCGTGAGCAGAACAAGCACCTTGATGTCATAGTACTCAATGCAGACACTCGTGTCCCTATGAGTGCTATGGTCGGTCTTTTTGCGGATCTTCGTTACGAGGAGTTGTACAGCATTCAGTTTAACGCTCAGGAATTGAGCACAGGAATATAGGGGGAGGTGAGATGTCTACAAGCGCTGATATAGAGAGCAGAAAACAGTCCGCACTTGGCTTTGAGTGGGGAATTGTTGTGGCTCTTGCGTTTCTGATCATCTTCTTCGAGTTTATTCCTGCCAGTGAACTGGGCAGGCTGTCTACTCGAACTTCAGATTCGCAGATGGAAGCCGTTGAGGCTGACATTGCCTTCGACGACGATGTTGAAGAACAGGAAGAAGAAGTTGAAGAAGAGCAGGAAGAATTGCAGGATGAAACGGAAGAAATAATTGAAGAGCTTGACATTACGCTGTCGCTCAGCGACGACACAGAAGGGCTTGAAGAAGCTTTAACCATTGACCAGAGTGATGAGCTTGGCGATATGGGGCAGTCCGGGGAAATGGGGCCACCGCGGTTTATGGCCGCAGAAGTTTTCCCGGTTTGCACCTACAGGCCAGCCGCAAACTACCCTGATCTTGCCAGCCAGGCCGGCGTAGAGGGTTTGGTTACACTCTGGATCTTTGTTAAAGCTGACGGCACTGTGGCTGATGTTCAGCTTTACAACTCAAGTGGAGTCAGCAGTCTCGATCAGGCTGCCATGTCGGCCGCGTGGAATACGCGCTGGTCGCCTGCACGCAACAACAATGTACCTGTTGCCGTATGGACCTCACTGGGTTACAACTTTGAGTTATCTAATTAGGGTGTGGCATATGGGTATGACACACAACACAAGTAGGATCCGAACTGCAATGAAAGGCACGTTTGGAGAAAGACAGGAGGTGATAGTGAGTATGAGGAATACGAGGCGAAGTCGCGGACTCCTTGCACTCGTCGTGCTTGCACTCTTTGTGTTTGCAGGTACCGGCCTCGCAAGAAATCTTAGACAAGTTCCATTGCCGGAAGGCACAGATGACAGGCCTGCCGTGGTCATGGGACTGCACAACCTGAGTAATGTCTGGTGTACATTTCTGAACATCGGCGTGTTCGGTGACAGCAAAGCAGAATACCCTTCAATGGAGTGGCCCGCCGGGTCGGGAAGTTACTACCTCTGGCAGGGTACTCTTTTCAGCTCGTGCGCCGGTAAAATTACCAGCTCATTCCAAGACAGTCTCGGTAAATGGGCAAGCTGCGCCAACGCAAACGCCAGCTCTGGCTACGAGCTCTGGACGAGCGAGGGTTTCCCCATGGAAAAACTTGTTCCGGGCCCCACTGCTCTTGAGCAGACTCAGTACGGTTATGATGACTGGTATGCCTCCAGAAACGAGAATCCGTACGGAATGCAGGTCTGGGAGGAAAACTACAGTTGGGGAACACCCGGTTACAACAACTTTATCGCAAACAAGTTTGCTGTAACACACCACAGCCAGTATGGCAGCGGTAAGCCTCTTGACGGCCTGGTTCTGGGCATTCGCGGTGACTGTGATATTGCCACCGCAAACCCTGTAGAAACGCACCTGGATGATATGGTCTACTATGATGGACATGCCATCTGGCTTAACAGCGGTGATGTTACAACAGCACCAGACTTCGAGTATGTTTTCGACGATGAAACTATTGCCAGTGAGCAGAACATCTATGTTTACCAGCAGAATCCTGACAGCCCGCTGGAAAAAGACGATCCCGACAACATCTGGTACTACTACAACTACATCGGATCTGACAGTTTCATGGATAATGATGTCAATGGTGACGGTGTTTCCGACCATTACACCATACTTTTCAAGACAACTAATTTTAATGACCCTTCAACCTATATCTATCCTGTCAACAGCGGAACCGGTATGGATATGTTTACAGAGGGTAACCGCCCGGAGAATTTCTGGCAGCATGTAGTAGGAGACACAACCTACGCCGTTGTTCCTCGAAACATGAGCTACATGTGGGACAGTGATGCAACAGGAAGCACAAGTGATGACAGCGGTGATCAGCACATTGATGTACCCTGTAACGGTTTTATCGGCTGGCGTTTGCTTGACCTCTGGGTAGTGAAAGCCAACGGTGATGTTGAGCGTCCTTGTGATGTTTATGACGTTGCTATTCCACTAAGTCATGCCTGGTGGAACTGGGAAAGTGATCCTGGAAGTGATCTTCAGGTTTATGACTACATGTGGGGTGTTTTCCCTGACCAGAGTGGTCAGCACAGTGGACCGGCCTACATGGAAAACTGGGTTGGAAACCCCAATACACCGGAAGCGAGAGTCGCACCAAATCCCGGTCCGTGGCCGTTTGTTTACGACAACCCTTTTGCCCTCACGTATCCTGTATTCGATTACAGGTTCCTTCCCAACATGGGCCCGGTGACCCTTGACGACGGCGACAGCCTGTTCGTTATAGGTGGCTGGCTTATTGGTCTCGGCCTTGAAGGTGCAAGAGAGGCGGCAGATGAGCTTCTCAGTGCCTACTACCTTGATGGCGACTGGGGAGTGCCCGATCTTCCTCCTACGCCAGTTCTTTTCTACGAAGGTCAGAACAACGCTGTTCATCTTGAGTGGGGCGCCAATGCAGAAGCATATTCCCCGTTCGGTGGATACAAGGTATATCGTTCTACCTTTGAGCCCGGCAACTTCGAAGTCATCGCTACGATAACTGAGGCCGGTGTTCACGAGTACACGGATAACACAGCCCGTAACGGTTTCCCTTACTACTATGTTGTTACTGCCTATGATGCCGAAACTCTTGTTGAAAGCACCAAAAGCAATTACAAGCAGTCTTTAGAGGGAGTTCCCGTTGCTGTTACTCCGAACTGGGGTACTGATGCCAACTGGACCGAGAATGTGAGAGTAGTTCCCAATCCCTACAAGATGAGTGCAGCCTGGGAAACAACCTACTTTAACAAAATTGCATTCGTTAATCTTCCATCCATGTGTGATATTCACATATTTACACTTGCGGGAGATCATGTAATATCTCTTGAGCATCGTGATTATACTGGTGAGGTTGGTACAGAATACTGGGATCTTGTCTCCAGAAATGATCAGGATATAGTAACTGGCCTCTACGTTTACAGAGTAGAGACCGCAGACGACTTTGTGATTGATAAGTTCGCAATCATCAAGTAGAAGGGAGGAAACCATGAAGCGAACAAGCATGATACTTGCAACCGCACTGGTTGCCTTCCTGCTGTTCCCTGCTCTTGCGGAGGCTTCCTTTGCAAAAACAGGAACGTCAGGTGCCCAGTTCCTTAAAATCGGCGTTGGATGCCGTGGAGTGGCTATGGGCGGTGCCTTTGTCGCTACAGCTGATGATCCCAGTGCTGCTTACTGGAATCCAGGTGCTCTCGTAAGGGTTCCCGGAACACAGTTCCAGTTCTCGGGTACACAGCTCTACGCCGACATGCTTTACGGCAGTGGCATTGTTACGCACGAATTGACTGGTATCGGTACTATCGCCCTGCAGTTCGGTCTGCTTTCAAGCGGCGACATATACCGGACCACGGTTGAGGATCCCAATGGAACAGAAACCTTCACATGCTCAGACATGGTTGTTGGTCTTTCTTTTGCAAGGATGCTTACCGACAGATTCAGTGCGGGGCTGACTGCAAAGTATGTCCGTGAGGCCTGGGATGATGTATCAGCAGGTGGCATTGCCGTCGATATTGGTACACTTTATGACACAGGTTTCAAGACACTTCGTATCGGAATGTCAATTCAGAACTTCGGACCGGAGCTTACCCCCGGCGGCGAGGGTCAGAACTGGTACAGTGGATCAGATTCCACTGACACCTACGATCCTTATGCCATGCCCATGAACTTCAGAATCGGTCTTGCCATGGATGTGGTTGATCAGGGTCCTCATCAGGTCATCGTGGAGGTGGATGGTGTACATCCTGCCGACAATGTTGAGCAGGTTAACATTGGTGCGGAGTACTGGTACAACAACATGATCGCCCTCAGGGGCGGCTATCGTGTGAACACAGATGAAGAGGGTCTCAGCGCAGGTGCCGGTTTCCGTGTACCTATGGGAGACAAGGCTCTGACTCTTGATTACGCGTATCAGGATTTCAACAGACTGGAAATGGTTCACCGTGCCAGTCTTGGATTTTCATTCTAGCAGGATAGCTGGATAAACCGGAAGGGTTTTCCCTTCCCGACTCTCGGAAAGGCTTGAATGACACTTGCTGCAGCCCTTACAATGCTTGCGTTGACAAGTTTCAGTCTCAGTTGGAGTTCTTACCCCTCCAGGTCCACAGATACCGGATCAGCAGAGGTAACGGTTCTGATAAACGAGGAGGATCTTATCGCAGTAAGCACAGTTGCCGGTGGTTCACTTGTCTCTTATGAGATAACAGCCACTATCGACGGCGAAGGTTTTCTTCGCAAAGGCAGCAGGATCACAGATGCTTCTTTCCCGATTAGTGAAGTACTTGCTTACGACTTACTTGAAACAGGTGGACATATTGTATCCGTTACCCTCACAGACCTTGAATCGGGAGCAATCCTCAGCAGTGAAGTCGAGATATTTATCGATGCTGCAAATGGTACTCTCTGGTCAAGCGGAGGCGTCAGGATTTCTCCCGACGGCTGTGTGAGGGCTTCCGGTTGTGTCAGCCTCTTCTGGAATGTTTACATACCGGAAAATGAGGAAGAAGAATATGTACCACCCGTAGCCTATGCCCTTCTTGACAGATCAACGGATGTTGTTCGGGAGGGTTGGCTGACAAGTGAGGCCAGGGAAGATAGAGTAATTTCCTACTCTGCAGATGTTTCTCTCAATGGCCTTGAAAAAGGCAGATACAGGTTTACTGTGGCTGCTCTTCAAGGCGACAGTGTTGTTGCCTCCTCGTCCAGTTCAATTCTGGTTCTCGAATCCTGGGATATGTGGGGTGATGATGTTGATGAGACGAAAACTCTTATCAGACCAATTGCTTCAACCCATGAAATGAGAGAGCTTGAACGAGCCGGAGGTCTTGGAGACAGAAATTCTGTAATGTCAGATTTCTGGGCCCGGCGGGATCCCAACCCGGCAACCAGAGAGAATGAATACCTTGATGCATACCTGCTCAGACTTGACAGGATCTCAAGAGATTTCAGTACCACTGGAATACGTGGAATAAACACCGACAGGGGCGTAGTTTATGCAAAAATGGGAGAACCGGACATTGTAGAGAATTTCCCGTTTGAGATTGGTTACTACCCCTACATTACCTGGCAGTATTTTACTCCTTCCCTTGCGGTCACTTTCGTAGATCAGGACGGATACGGATATTACGAAATGGTCGAGGGCTGGAATATTGTGGATAGAGCATTCAACGCAAGAGAGGGATGGTCACATGACTAGAAGCACCACTGCTCTTCTTCTGGTACTGGCATTTACAGCGGCGGCCCTCGGGCTGGCAACAGTGAGTCGTGGCAATATTGATTTTGCCATTGACACAGCCGTTTTCAGCATCAGAGCCGGGGCTGGAGATACTCTTCTTCTTGAAGTGTATCAGGAAGTGGATATCGCACAGTTTTCCCGGGGTTCAGATGGAATGTGTCTCTTCACTACAGAGATATCTCTCTGCTCTGTACCGGGTGATACTGTAGCGGCTGACATTTGGAATACTCCACTTGCGTGGAGTGAAAGTGGCCGTGCGGTAAACTGCACACTGCTGCCTGTACTTGAGGGTGACTGGATACTAACTGTAAGCATGACAGATGCAGGCAATGGCCGTCAGGGGGTTGCTGTCAGGGAACTTTCTGTTGAGCATCCTGAACATCTAAGTGATGTTGAGATTGCCAGAACTATCATGCCGGCAGTTGAGGGTTCGGTTAACTCGCTTTTGAAGGGAAGCATTATTGTGTTTCCAGCTGCATCAACCAGGTTTGCCGTACCGGGTGAAAGCATGCTGTATACCTACCAGGAGATCTACTCCCTCGGGGGAACTGATATTCTAAGGTACAGCAAACTGCTGAATCCTGAAGGGCTGCCAATCTTCGCCAGACCTGCAGACGTTATTTCCATTCCGGATGGAATGGAAACGATTGCTTTGATTGACAGTATCGATCTTTCCGTGGTGAGAGAACCGGGGCTTTACACCCTTTCTGTCACCTACACTCAGAATGGGGATACCTTAGGTTCAGTATTTAAACCTCTGGTTGTGGAAGTTTTTCTTCCAGTTGTTGAATCCGTTCAAACCCCGGAGATTTTCTCTACCGGATGTTTGATCGAATTCCCCCTTCTTCTGAACCGGGAGGAAGCAGAACTGTTCAACAGGTTAGACGAGGACGGAAAGGCACTTTACTACAACAACTACTGGAATGCCAATCCAGGGGAGCACAACGGATATCTGGAAAGAAGCAGAGTCGTGGCCGCAAGATTCTCAGCCCTGGGAAAAGAGGGATGGGAAACTGACAGGGGAAGGGTGTACCTGATTTTCGGTGAACCCGACGAGGTGGAATCAGATCCTTTCAGTACAACTCAGGCACCTTACGAGCTCTGGACCTACTACAGTTCCGAGCAGGAGGGCTTTGTTTTTGCTGATCTGATGGGTAATGGAGATTATCTCCAGATATATTCCACAGTAGAGGGTGAAGTCAGCTATTCAAACTGGCAGAGCATGTTACAAAATGTCAATCGCAGCGGCGGAAGTTCCGGAGGCGATGATGAGTTTTAGTGTGTACTGCCGAAAAATGTATAAAGCGCACCGATTCATAGAATCAGGTGCAGAAAATAGATACGAAGTAACAAAGAAACCTAGTTACGAGGAGGTTCAAATGAACAGATTGCCGAGAAAAGGGAGGATTGGTCTTCTTGCCGTCTTCGCTGTTCTCCTGATGCCGCTCCTCGGTGTTGGCAATGCCTCAGCAATTGAGGTAAATGATCAGGTAACCGTGCTTGTTCCTGACCTGCAGGAGTTCGCTCAAACGCCGGAAGAACACATATTTACCTGTCGCGCCATAACCGATCACGCAGTATGGCTGGTTCAGGACACCAGTCGTATTGACAACAGTGGCGGCAATGGGGATACAACATTCGTACCCAAGATTGTATGGGGATCAAATGATACCCTTAATCTTGTGGATCCCGCAGATTTCGCAGCGCTTACTGCCTCATTCGAAGATAATGTATGGGGTACAGTAACTGCAGACTGTGGAGTACCCGAGGATTTGAACAGCGACGGCAAAGTCGTTGTTATTCTCGCTGCGATACCTACCAGATACAGCGCCAGTTCAACATCAACGGTACCAATGAACATTATGCACTACGCTGATCTGTCTTACAACGAGATAGAAGGCGAAGCCATGGAAGTGTTCTATGTAAACATTCATTCGAATACCCTCTTGCCGTTTTTGATGCCTGCAGCGGTAGAGATGAGAGAGTGGAACCTGGCGAATGGTCTGGCAGATCTAATCATGATTTCAAGCCAGAAAGAAGAAGAACGCTGGCTGATTCGTGGAATTTCTCAGGTTATGCAGTACCGATGCTTTGGTTTTACGCATACATCTGTGTATGAGCACGGCGCCTTCGGACTTCTTAAGGGATTCGCGAATGTTGCATATATCGAGTTGATCAACTCTCAGGCTGCTAATGCCAAGTACGATCATGAAGCATCCAAGGGGCAGCAGTTCCTCTGGTTTATGTATCTTGCACAGCGTGAGGGGGATGACATCATCTCCACCATTGCCATGGATACAGAAAATGTCGGAATGCTCTCGATTGCTCTTGCAATCGATCCTGCCGCTGATGAAGAAACAGCAGTGAATGACCATGTTGTTCCGCTTTACTTCGACTGGTTGGTCTGCAACCTTCACAATGACTTCCGCAGTGATTATGCCGGGGGCATCTACATGTATGATTTCCTTGAGGGAACAACTCAGGAAAACTGGTCGCATGCATTAATGCCTGCTGCTTTCACAAAGACCTTTAACTCCTTTCCCATTGAAGGATGGATTGCACCATTGACCCGTGCATTGAAGGGGCCTGTCTGGGCAAGCCAGTACTGCCGTTTTAACACTTATACAGAAGACTGGGTAACATTCATCAATGGTCAGTACTCTGATGGTTCCGGAGCCAACAGTGCTGTAAACTCGCGCTGGGAAGGCCTTCTTATCAAGTGTGATGACGCGGCTGGTGAGTTCATCTCTGTGGAACCATTTGTTTTTGATGAGTTTTACAACACTTCTTTCACGCTGAGCGATCCAAACACCTACATCATTCTGACAAACAACAACCCCGGCGGTGCCATGGGCATGAGGTACTACATCTCCAATGATGAAGTTGCCCCGGAAACAGAGACCGCTCTTCACCAGAATGGTATTATGTCTCAGTACATAACTGTTTATACGGCTCTGGTGGATGCGGATACCGATGAGATCGAGGGATATGACTGGGTAGGCCCCGTATTTAAAGCACAAATTGGTGATTCAACACAGAACATCAAGATGAGCAGCTTCTATGGTGGCCTTTTCACGGGAATATTCCCCGCCTGGGCTAGCGGAACCTACACTCTCAGCTTCAGCGGATTTGACAGCACAGGCCATACCGTGCAGGGAATTCGCGAAGTGGCAGTTGGGTTTGCCGACACCGATGTCAGCCTGGAGATCGATAATGTTTTCTTCGATGTACCTAAGGGCGGAGCTCCCAGCGGGAGTATGATTACCCTGGCAGAAACCAGTACCCTTGGTCTTGCCATGGAATCCGGCCTTTCCATTGCTGATATTCGCAGTCGGATGACCGGTATTATTGTCGGTCCCGTTGCCATTCCAGCAGTAACTGGAACTCTCTCATTTAACAGCAGCACCAATGCCGCATCTGTGTATCGTTACACAAATGAGGGCTGGGTCAAACTTGACAGCTGGATGCAGAATGGGAAGATATTTGCAACTGTTGAAGAGGGCGGAATTTATGCTCTTGGCGAGGGCTTCGGTGTTTTCTCACCGGAGATTCCGGCGCAGCTTGTGCTCGGAGGCAACGCACCCAACCCGTTCACCGCACAGACAGCAATAAGCTTCGGCCTTCCTGTCGGCGGAAATGTAAGGGTAAATGTCTTTGACATGACCGGTCGCCTTGTAACAACCATTGCCAACGAAGAGATGGCAGCGGCAAACCATACTATCATCTGGGATGGAACTGATGCAGCAGGTTCTCCAGTCGGTGCAGGAGTTTACTTCTGCCGACTTGAGACTGCCGGTCAGGTTCTTACTCAGAAGATGCTTAAAGTACAGTAAGGGGGGGAAGAATAATGAAAAAAATCAACACAATGATAATAGCTGTGGTTGCTGCCTCCCTCATTCTTGTAGCAGGATGCTATGACAACGTTACAGAGTATCCTGAAGTTGAAGGATACACGGGGTTTGTCAATGCAGGCTGGGATGCTTTTGAGGATGGCGATTACGAGGCAGCCATGTTGAACTTCAAGAATGCTATCGATATGGATGTTTCTCGTTCTGATGCCTATGTTGGCGCCGGATGGTGTTCAATACTGCTTCCTGATTACTGGGTAATCGGGCATCAGTATGACTTCATGGCAGTTCAGCTCGACAATGGAACATGGCCAGTTGAGTTCAATGCAGTGATAATTCCTCAGAATAAGGACTGGTCTAAGTTCGAATGCGTTTATCCTGAACTTACAGCCAACGATATTCAGGTTATTAACGCCTTTGGTGACACCATCCTTGTCGTTGATGGTGATACCCTCTTCTGGGGAGGCACACAAGGGCCTGACCTGCCCAAAGAAACCCTTGATAACGAGGAAATTGGTGACTGGTTGTATGGAAAGTATTCCAACATCAGGTTCCAGTACAAGTTCGAGATCGATCATCCCAATGTGATGGCCTTGTTCACTGTGGCCAATGGACTTTCATTCGCGAACTGCGGTGTCGATTCCATTGTTAACGGAACATCGGCCAGTTCTGTGTACATGAGCGTTCCTTACGTACGGAAGGACGGTTACAGAACCTGGTGCATGAATGAGAATGAGATGTCTTTTGGTTACGCAACTTTCGAAAGCGCAGCAGGACATACTGCTTTTGCCAACGATGGTGTAGCGGCCTACGGTATCCTTCAGGATGCAAAAGGCGAGAATGGTGACCCCTACCTCGGAGTCGCAGCCCTTCTCGGTCTTGCCGATGAGGGAGCGTATTCATTCAGCCATTATGAAGGAATCGATAATCAGAAGCTGAGGGGTATGGCAGCAGCCATGGCCTACAGAAATCAGTACTTCAGACCTGCTCTTGGTATCTGTCAGGATGAAGGTTTTGGTCTTGATATTAAGGCTTCAGATCCCGACTTCCCTGTCAGGCTCATGCAGGCTATTGAAACGATGCTTCTGTAGAGATACAGAAGTTCAGAAGCAGAGGCCGCCGGTTTTCCGGCGGCCTCTTGCTTTTTAACGGCAGGTCTGCACAGTTCACTCACCTTCTGAAACAGGTCGGAGCGCTTCATTCACTGCGGGTAATTCTATAAATGTATGGCAGGCAGGGCATGGAACAGCACGTTATGCAAATGTCATTCCACAGATCACATACATAACATGATATTTATTGTCAGTGACAGCTGACCGCGGCACAACTGTCGTGGCTGTGGTGTGGGTGTGTGTGAAAAAGAGCACTTGACCGAAAATATACCCAACAGATTTTACAATTCGTACTTAGTTTCGCCGCGACGAAATGGAGTTTAACCCAGAACCCTGTCAAGTGTCAAGTATCAAGTGCAGATATAACGCGCTGCTACACTGAGCCCCGACCCGTACACGGGGCATCCCGGGCGACTGCTGTTCCCTGAAAGGGTTACCGATTAACAGTTATTCAAGCCCAGTCAATTCTTCCACGATCTATGATCAACAATATCAATCAGGGCAATTCAGGTTCATCAATAGCAAATATATCCATGTTCCAGCTGCCTGATGCTCGATCGGAGCTGAATGCAATCCAGTTTTTCTTCGGGTTCCAGGCGGGATACTGATCCATTGCAGGGTCGTCAGTTAACTGAATAAGAGTATCGTTGGTTACATCAGTTAAGTAAATCTCGTAATTACCGGTTCTGTCAGATGAAAAGGCGACCCAATTATCACTCGGACCCCATGTCGGGTGAATATCGTCAGCAGAGCTCTGTGCCAGTATTCTCTGTTCGCTGCCATCCTGGTGAGCGATCATAATGTCCCAGTCATCGGAGGAAGTGGCTCTGTGCTGGAACAGAATCCAGTTGCCGGTGTTCGGGCTGTAGGATGGCCTGAGAATGTCTCCGTCGGGGAAAGCATTCTGAAGAACGGGGTCATCCAGAGAATCGGGAGTATGGTTATGGGAAACCTGATAAAGACGCCAGTTTCCAGTAACTTTGCCACAATAAAGAATGCTGTCACCGTCAATGTTGTAAGTGGGAAAGGCGTTTAGAAGACTGTCTTGAATGTGAACAGTTACATAAATATCGTTACCGGCGATTGACCTGATCTGGCTGCGCATGCTGTCTGCATTCAGAGCAGTGTAAACAATTCTGCCGTTCTCTGCATTCCAGGCACCCAGTGGGCCCATGAATTCATCCATGCTGGTGAAAGTGCGCTCTATGGGGTTGGTCAGGCCATCTGTTCCGTAGAGTCTGGTGGCTCCCGTGGTGTAGGTGGAGAAGAAAAGGATGTCTCCGTAAGGAGACCAGGATAATGCAGTGTCTGCATAAATGCCCGATAGCCAGAGTGTGCTGCCATCGGGCCAGCTTACCTCTTCTTCAGAATTACTACAGGCGGCTAGAATCAGCAGTAGAGCAACAGCGGTTAATACAAATCTATTCATGGTGTGTCCTATTCAAGGCTGTTAAGCGGTCTAATGCTGGCGCCAAGATTGTTTAAACGTTCAATAATATTTTCGTAGCCTCTCTCTATCTGATGCACGTTGTGGATAACACTGTCTCCCCGTGCGCAGAGGGCCGCCGTTAGAAGAGCCATGCCTGCCCTTATATCCGGGCTTGAAACTTCTGTTCCAACAAGTCTGGATGGACCGGATACTACGACACGATGGGGATCACAGAGGATAAGAGCTGCTCCCATTGCTGCCAGTTTGTCAACAAAGAACATTCTTGATTCAAACATTTTCTCGAAAATAAGGCTTGTTCCTGTTGCCTGTGTTGCAACAACAACAGCTGTACTGGTAAGGTCAGGTGAGAAGCCGGGCCAGGGAGAATCGTAAATAGTGGGAATGTCACCACTTCTGTCAGGATTGACAACCAGATCCTGATCAGCCGGGATTATGAGTGTGTCATTCTCGTGAATTATCTGTACACCCAGCCTGCCCAGACCGATCATTGTCGGTCTGATAATGCCGGCAGGAACACCGGGTATCTCCACTCTGCCCCTGCAGCAGGCAGCAAGACCGATGAAACTGCCAATCTCTATGTGGTCCGGGCATACAGTGTGGGTAGTGCCATTGAGCAGCTTCCCTTTGCCGTGGATGGTGATTCTGTTTGTTCCTTCACCCTGAATCTCTGCGCCCATACTGCGGAGCAGAATGGCAAGGTCCTGTACATTTGGCTCACATGCGGCATTGTAGATAACAGAGGTGCCTTTTGCCACTGAAGCGGCCATAATGGCATTTTCAGTTGCGGTTACACTTGGTTCATCAAGGTGGATTTCTGTTCCTTTGAGCCCCGCAGGCGCATCTACTCTTATCATTCTATCTTTGAAGGAAACTTCAGCACCGAGCATTTCAAGAACGAGAAAGTGAGTGTCAAGTCGTCTTCGACCTATGACATCTCCTCCCGGAGGGGGCAGCTCAATAGAGCCGGTTCTTGCCACCAGTGGCCCTGCAAGCAGTATTGAAGCTCTGATTTTTCGTGAAAGTTCTTCGCTGAGATCGGCAGGGTTGATCCGGGAGGCGGTTACTGTGACAGTGTGCGGATCAGAGCCACTGGATATATTTGCGCCAAGATTGCGCAGAAGGTCGATCATGGCTCTTACATCACGGATGTTAGGGCAGCGGTGCAGTGTAACAGGCTGATCCGTAAGCAGTGCAGCAGCCAGAATGGGAAGTGCAGCATTCTTACTGCCCGATGGTACAAGTGTGCCGCTGAGCGTATTCCCGCCCTTTACAAGCCAGCTGGAGCTGGAACCGGATGTCATTTTTTCGCTCCTGTTTTACTGAGAATTGTGTGATAAAGATCAGGTTGTTCCTCTGAAAGCCATTTCTGCTTAAGCAGCCATCTGATGTAATCGGGATCGTTCGCAACTGTATCTTCCACAAGATTGCCTCTGTACTTGCCGAAGGTGAAAATTTTCACCTCCAGCGGGGCAATTATGAAATCTACAAGTGATTTCCAGCTATTCTGCAGGTCAAGACAATCAGTTTGTTTGAGAGAAAAGTGCAGCAGAGACTGCACCAGCTCGGTGTCAAATAGTGCTCGGTGAGCCTCTCCCCGGATATCCCGATCAAGTTCAAACCGATACCTGAGAGCCTGAAGGGCATGAGATGGTATTTCCTGCCAGATCTGTCTTGAAAGCCTGAGAGTATCTATATGTGTACTTTTGTTAAAGCCACCGAAGAGTGAGGGGTACTGTCTTTTAAGAATAGTGTAGTCGTAAGGAAGGTTATGGGCAGATATGTAATCTGCCTGCTCAGTGAGTTTCCTGATTTGTTCAGTTAATTCTTCCGCAGGTGGAGAATTGCTGACCATTCTGTTACTTATCCGGTTCACAGCAGAAGCTTCCGGTGGAATCGGAACTGATGGTTTGACAAGAGCTTCGAAGACCTGCTTCTCACCGGTGAAGGTGAATCCTTTGTATTCTGCCAGAAGGAATGCAACTTCACAAACTTCAGCAGTAGTCGGATCCGGTCCGGTGGTCTCGGTATCAAGGAACAATATACGCACATCGCTACTGGCAATGCTGCTGAAAAGGTCGAAAGTGTTACTCATAGCTGTAATTCTAATGAAACTACAACCCCGCAGTCAAAGTACCTCTTTTTTGACAAGAGCATGATGGATTGATTAAACTATGACAGGTAGGAATTTAACTATACTTGAAGGGAGATGGAATGAAACGCTTTTTACTTCCAGCACTGCTCGCCGTACTGATTATCACGGCCTGCGGTGGTGGCGGTGTTGCAGAAGAGGCCAGTCCGCTGTCTGTGCTTCCAGAGAGAGCTATGATCTCGATTGTTCTTAATGACCCCGCTGGAATGGTGAGGAATATTGACGGTTATATTGAAGAGGGCGCTCCTGTTCTCGGAGTGAACCTTCTTGAAAATCTCATCTGCGAACAACTGGATGTCTCTTCTCTGGACTCAATGCCGGCAAGGTACGGATTTGATCCGTCAGGCCCGGTAGTCTTCTGGATGGAAAGTGCCATGCCGCAGAGTATGGGAATGGCTGTTTCCGCACCTGATTTTCCTCTCTTTGTTTCACTTATGGAGGAAATGGAAGTTGAGTTGGCAAACGAGGAACCACTCGGTGGCGTTGCAGTCTACTCAATGGATGCAGAAAACGGAACAATGTATCTGGCGGGCGTGCGCGGAGTGGCTCTTATGACCATGTCCAGTGCAAAACTTGAAACGCTGATCTCCTGTCTTGCTCCCGATGTATCTGATGAAGTTGCTCCTACCAGTCTTACAATGAAGATCAACCTTTCCATGATCGGACCTATGGCTGCCGCGCAGATGCCAATGGCCAGAATGATGATGATGCAGGGAATGGCAGCTGATACAACCATGCCTTCTTTTGTACCAGCCATCATAGATGTTTACATGGATGGTATCGAAGCGTTTCTTACGCAGGCCGACATGTTGGAATTGACCTTTATCACAGGGCCTGAGGATTTTGTGATGCGGAAGAAAATCAGCTTTGTTCCTGGTACTGATCTCGCTGAAATTCTTGTTCACACATCCGGAACCAACATGCTTGATTACCTGACTCAGGGTGATTTAGCCACTGTTCGTTTCCGCATGCCTGAAGAGATTGCCTTTGAAATTACGAAAGCCTTTACGGAAGTATTCACCACAGAGCTCAGTGAAGACATGTTGCACTTCTGGGCTTCAATGGCTTCAAATGGCGCTGTCTCAATTTATGATGATGACTTTATTCATATGGTTGCTGCATATGAGGTAACGGCTGATATCTCGATTGAGGATATTGCGGTGATGTATTCCGAATATCTAGGAGTTATCATGCCCTACATTGAACAGAATGAAGAGATGGCAAATTCCTTCAACTTCCAGGACAACGGAATAATTCAGATTGACGGAGTTGATTTCTTCTCCTTAACAATGATAATTCTTCCTGATTCAGCAGCCAGTATCACATTCGATTACTGGATGACTGTTCATGATGGAGCACTTCTTCTTGAGACAGCACCGGAGCCTGCTGTTCTGTTGAACATTGTTTCCGGTGATTACATTTCTGCAGAGCTTGAGGGAACAGGTGAGATGGCCGGAGAGATGAGCCTTGCCGGTTACCTGAACATGGTTATGGCCATGAGCCCCGACGGAATGGATATTCCTGAACTCGGTTCAGATGTTGTCTTAACCTGGGATGGAACCTTCGCCGACGGTGAAGCCGTCAGTGAAATGTCCATGGATGGAAGCGACGCTGTAGCAACAGGATTCGCATTTTTCGGCATGATAGCTGCCATGCAGTAATTTTTTGCTTATTGAAATTGGAACGGGGGCATTGCTGAAAGCAGTGCCTCCACTTTCTGATTTATTCGTAGATTCCATTGTAGATTGACTGAGCAGCTTCCACGCCGTTTTTTACAACCTCAAGAGCGCAGTCAGCTGCTCTGTGGGCCATAACAGAGGCAAGTTCCTGCTGCTGCTTCGGCACTTTCTTCAGGACATATTTTGCCAGACTCATTTTCTCGGGTTTCGGTCCTATTCCTATCCTCAGCCTTGGGAAATCCTGAGTTTTCAGCACCTCGATTGTGTCTTTGAGACCGTTCTGGCCGCCGGCTGAGCCGGTTTTGCGAAGGCGGAGTGTTCCCAGGGAAAGGTTAATATCATCACAGATGACAAGCATGTTCTCCGGATCCTTCTGTCTGGCGGTGAGAATGGCTCCCACTGATCTGCCACTCTCGTTCATGTAAGTTGACGGTTTAACCAGGTGAAGGCCGCCGGGCATGTAAGCGATTTCAAACGCTCCCGCTCTTTTAAAGGAAACGCCGGCTTCACGGGCAAGAATATCTGCTACCCAGAAGCCGGCGTTGTGCCATGTAAGAGCGTACTTCGGACCTGGATTACCAAGACATACGATTATGCTGATCTCCGGGTCTGAAATACACATTCTTTATTCCTATTCCTCGGAGGAGTCTTCTCCGCCTTCGGCGGCCTCTTCTTCGGTTCCTTCTTCTTCTTCCTCTTCCTTGACCAGGAGAGCCTTGGGTGCAATCACGCCTGCAATAACAGGATCGAATGCAAAGTCAACGGTGAGGCCTTCAGGAAGGTCAACATCGGAGAGGTGAAGCCTGTCTCCAAGATTGAGCCCGGCAACATCAAACGAAATCTCTGATGGGATATCTGCTGCTCTAACGGTGACTTCAAGTTCATGCATGGAGTGATCAAGAATTCCACCTTCAATGGAAACGCCAAGAGGTATTCCTGCGAGTTTGATGGGAATCGGTACGGTAACAAGCTGGTCATCGGAAACCTGCTGGAAATCAAGGTGGACAGGCTTGTCTGTGAGAGTATCCCACTGAACTTCTTTGATAATGCTCTTAAGGATTTCACCCTCGACATTAAGTTCGACAATACCCAGGGACTTGGAATAACCAATTTTGGACATGAATTCAATCTGCTCAATCTTTATTGAGATGTCTGAACCCTGCCCGTAGATAACTCCCGGCAGACTACCTGCTCTGCGGAGTCTTCTTGACTCTCTGGAACCGAGATTTACTCTCTTTTCCATTGTTAACTGGATCGGCATTACTATTCCTTTCGTTACTGATGGGAAAGCTGGCTGGGGCGGGAGGATTCGAACCTCCAAATGCAGGGACCAAAACCCTGTGTCTTGCCATTTGACGACGCCCCAATTCCAATTCTATCTCGATTGACAACGGAACACCCACGGGAATTTCCCGGCAAGATGATCCTCCGCTTCCCTTGCTTCGACTTCGGACCTGAAGAGGGTGTAGAAGGTTGGTCCTGAGCCACTGAGCCCCCAGTTAACAGTCAACCGGGACAATTCCTCAGCCGTCCGGGTCACACCTGGAAAGCGGCTGTGGAGAAGGGACAGAAAGTGGTTGTCAAGTTTGACAGGGAAAGGCTTACCCTCATGCCAAACTCCAAATTTCAGGGCGGTATAATTGCTTATATGGCATGCCTCTGTCAAGTCCCCCTTGTATTCATCCCACAGTTTGAAGGCCATCGGTGTGGGAATATTTTCCCCTGAGTGAACCAGAACACAGTGGAAGTGAGGCAGGTGGACAGGTTCGAGAATTTCTCCTCTTCCCCGGACAAGAGCCGCTCCTGTCTGCAATAGAAAGAAAGGAACATCGCTGCCCAGCCTTTCCGCAATGGCTGTCATGTCTGCTTCAGAGTGTGTCAGTTTCTGCAGCGCAAGAAGAACAGCTGCAGCATCGCTGCTTCCTCCCCCCAGTCCACCTGGAGAGGGGATACTCTTGTGGAGGGAAATAGTGACACCACCTGTGGTAGACGTTTCGTCCATGAAGGCCTTTGCTGTCTTCCATACAAGGTTGTCTTCCCCGGCAGGAGAGAAAACTCCTGAACACTCAAGAGAGATACCTGCTGCATTCCTGTCCATGGAAACTTCAATTTTATCAGAAAGGGTTACTGTCGAGAAAATACTTTCAAGTGAATGAAATCCGTCAGCCCGCATTCCTGTGATTCTGAGACCAAGGTTGATCTTGGCCGGTGCTTCAATGGAAATTTTGTGCATTATCCTGCGGGGTTTGTTATGAGTACTGCGGATACAGTTGCAATCCAGAGAAGAATATTGATTTTCAGAGGTGTATCTTTTACCAGAATCTTGTCGGGGCTTCCCCCGAGACCCATGCTGTAAACAATGAAAAGGTATCTGAAGACACCGTATGCCACAAACGGTATTGTAACCCAGAGGTAGGGGGAAACAAATTCCGCAGTTCTGTCGCTGACTGTGTAGATAGAGTATCCGAGAATGCTGGCAGAAGCGCTTATTCCGATTACCTGATCCAGAAGCGAAACCGAGTATTCCTTCAGATTCTGTCTGTGGTTCCGTGCATCATCTCCCATGGAAATCAACTCGTGTCTTCTTTTGGCGAATGCCAGCAGAGAAGCCAGAAAGAAAGTACATATCACAAGCCATGGAGAAAGAGTGATCATTTCACCTGAGTCGTATAGAACTGCGACACCTGCCAGTGCCCGGAGAACAAAGCCCATGGCAATCAGGATACAATCAAGTATTACAACTTTTTTGAGGCCGAAAGAGTATCCCAGTTGCTGGGCAAGGTATACAGAGTAGATAAGAGCCAGCCACGGTGCAAGCATCCATGCAGTAACCAGTGTTCCCGTTGCCAGGATTACCGCTGTAATGATGGCTCTGCGAACAGACAGCCTGCCCGAGGCTATGGGTCTGTTGCGCTTCTCGGGGTGCAACCTGTCTTTTCCACGGTCAACTGAATCGTTTATCAGGTAGATTGCCGAGGCAATCAGACCGAAACCCAGGGCTGCCAGAATTGTTTCCTCAAGAGCCTTGAGTGACCACACTCTGCCGAAAAGCAGAGCTGCGAAAACGAAGAAATTCTTTGTCCATGCTTTAACACGCATCGCTTCAAGAAGTATTTTGAATGATCTCATTGGCGTAAAATAACACGATTCCGCCATCTTTCACAATGTCGGCAAAAGTGCAGTTATTTACTATATTCCCTCCAACTCAATTTCCACCTGCAACACAGTGTTTTTTTGTATCAAACAGGGGAGTGTGCTGTTGAAATTCATGTTTTTTCTGCTTATTGCAATACCTTCCATGTCTTTGGCACAGAGCGAGTTGAACGTGCAAATTCTGGAGTACATAGATTACGGAGATTCCGGGAAGGAACTGGAAACGCCACTCTCTGTCGAGATAACTTCCGCCAGCTCAGGAAATCCCGTTGCCGATTATCAGGTTCACTTTTCCGTTGGTGGTGGTGATGCCGAACTGATACCTGCCGAGGGATTTTATACCATCGAAGAAGAGTCGGCAGAAGGTCTTGTTGTGCAAACGGACGAAAACGGTATAGCCCGTGTTGATGTTCAACTTGGCAAAATGGGAGAAATTACTGTAACAGCTTCTGTCACTGACAGGCAGGGTGTGCCGGCATCGGCCTCATTTGGTTTTGTTTCACTGGATGTCAGAGCTATCGTTTTTCAGATCATTGGCGGTCTTGCTGTATTTCTGCTTGGCATGCAGATGATGTCGACGAATCTTCAGCAGGTGGCCGGAAACAGGATGAAATCTATCCTCAGGGCTCTTACCGCCAACCGATTTATGGCAATTATCGCAGGTGCTCTGGTAACCGCTCTTGTGCAGAGTTCCAGTGCCACCACGGTTATAACGGTTGGTTTTGTGAACAGTGCCCTGATGACCCTGCAACAGGCTGTAGGGGTTGTTCTTGGGGCAAACATAGGAACCACCATTACCGGACAGCTTATTGCTTTCAAGATTACCAGGTATGCCTTTCCTATGATTGCTCTTGGTTTTGCCCTCTCTGCTTTTTCAAAAAACAGGAAAAGACAGATGTGGGGAAAAGTTATTCTTGGTCTGGGACTTCTGTTTCTGGGTATGACCACCATGAGCGGCGTGATGAAGCCACTGCGGGGAAGTGCACCGGTTAGAGAGTTTTTCACCACTTTCAGCACAAATCCTGTTCTTGCAATAATTGCCGGAACTCTTGTCACGGTGTTTGTTCAGAGCTCCAGTGCCACGGTTGGTCTTACTATGACCCTTGCCGGGTCGGGTTTGATCGGGCTCCAGGGAGCGATATTTCTTGTTCTTGGCGACAACATCGGAACAACGATCACGGCTCAGCTTGCTGCAATAGGTAGTAATCGTGCAGCAAAACAGGCGGCTATGGCCCACACTCTGATCAATGTGATCGGAGCCATCTATTTTGCTCTGCTCGCCCTGGATCCAGACGGCTTTTTTATGAAACTGGTCAGGCGTACATCCTCTGATGCCATGAGGCAGGTGGCAAATGCCCATACGATGTTTAATGTGGTGAATGTTCTGTTGTTTATTCCGTTTGTTCCTGCGCTTACCAGGCTGTGCAGAGTCATAATTCCTTCCGGCGATGACGATACTCCGGAAGATGATATTATTCTCGATTCCAACCTGCTTACTTCACCTGTCCTGGCTCTTGACAGCCTGGACAGAGAAATGACCAAGATGGCCCGGGTGTCCGGAAAAGGTGTCTGCTGGGCCGCAGAGCATTTTCTCACAGGAAAGCATCAGGCTAAAAGAATTCTGGCCATGGAAGACAGTGTTGACGATATGCAGAGGGACCTGACTATCTATGCTTCCCAACTTTTCAAAGCGAACCTCTCATCTGAGCAGTCACTAAGACTGCCAGTTATTCTCCATTCAATCAACGATATAGAGAGGGTTTCCGATCATGCTGTAAATATGGTGGAGGCCAGGAATCGGGTTGAGGGTAACATTCTTGATTCAGAGGGTCCTTTGACCACGGCAGCCGGTCAGGCATTCGAGATTCTCAGGGAGATGGCTGATCAGGTGGTAATCGCCCTTGAAACTCATGATCTGAAAGCAGCCCAGAAGATTCTGATTCTTGAGGGCAGAATGAACCAGATTGAAGAGGAAGCAAGAGACAACTACGGTAAATCTCTTGCAACTTACGGTGTATCCAATCTCACAGGTCTGGCAATACTGGATTTCATTGACTACTGCGAAAGGGCTTGTGATCACATCAAGAACATTGCCCAGTCTATTATTGGAGGAGGTATCTGGCATGGCCAGGAGCCGGGAGAGTAATTTTTCTGTTGACCTTGACAGAATTGAAGAGGGAATTGCAGTTATTCTTGCCCCGGGAGGTTTTCAGTGGCATCTGCCTGAATCGCATCTGCCGGAGGGTGTAACCGAGGGAATGACAATAAATGTTACCCTTCAGGGTGACGAGGAGGCTACCGGTGCGAGGCTCGACAGAATCAGGAACCTCAGGTCAAGTCTGGAGAACAGGTGAGCGGAGACTGTACCGGTAAACTGGTTCTTGTTGCCACTCCCATCGGTAACCTGGATGACATATCTCCACGGGCCCTGGAGGCTCTCAGTACAGCTGATGTTGTCATGGCCGAGGATACAAGGAGAACCGGAAGATTCGTTCCAGAGCGCAGGCGCCTGTACAGTTGTCACGATCACAATATCCGCGGAAGACTTCCGCAGATTGAACAGTTCCTTCTTCAGGGGGACACGGTGGCAATGGCCAGCGATGCAGGCACCCCCGGGATATCGGACCCCGCTTACAGAGCTGTAGGGCTGGCTGTTGAGCTTGGTGCAGAGGTTACAATGATACCCGGTCCCTCGGCTGTTATAATGGCTCTTGTTGTATCGGGTCTTCCAACAAACAGATTTGCTTTTGAGGGTTTTCTTCCCTTCAAGAAAGGCAAGAGACGCCGAAGGATTGAAGACATGGTCAGTTATACGGGAACAATAGCCTATTATGTTGGGCCGCACCATCTCTCCTCTGTTATTGAAATTATGCTCTCTGTGTTCGGTGACAGACGATGTTGCGTTGCCAGAGAGATGACCAAGCTTCATGAGGAAATTGTACGGGGTACCCTTTCAAGCCTCGGGGAGAGATATTCAACTTCCGTCCCCAAAGGTGAAATTACCCTTCTGGTGGAAGGAGCCTCAGATTGAGTCTTCATAAAGTAAGAATGGCATTCAAGGGTCTGCTTCGACCGGTTATTCCGTTTCTGGTGAGACTTGGTGTCACTCCTGCAGGCGCTACCGTCACCGGTCTTTTCATTACTATTCTGGGCTGCTGGTTCGTATGGAAAGGAGCTTATCTTACAGGAGGTATAGTTCTTATCCTTGGAAGCCTCTTTGATGCTGTTGATGGAAGCATTGCCAGGCTGACAAACACTTCTTCCAAGGGCGGTGCTGCTCTTGATTCTGTCATGGACAGGGTTGGCGAAATTCTGGTATTAACTGCGGTGCTTGCAGGAAAAGCCGGAAGTGAACATGATAGCTTGTTGTATATTATACCCATGGCCATGGGCGGTTCACTTCTTGTGAGCTATGTTCGCGCCCGTGCCGAGGGGCTTGGTATCAAGTGTGAGGTCGGTCTGTTCACCAGAACAGAGAGACTGGTGCTGGTAATTGCCGGTATTGTTTTCTCTTCTTTCTGGGGGTCGACAGTTCTTGTCTGGGCCTGTGCCGTTATTGCGGCTGGTTCCTGGCTGACTGCCTTGCAGCGGTTGTTGAAAGTTACACGGGACGGGAATGGAATCCCCCTGGACTAGGGGCATCTTTTCCCTCGAAACATTATACCCGTCAGGGGAGGATATTGAATGTCAAAAAAAGTAAGGGTAGCCATTATCGGAGTGGGCAACTGTGCAAGCAGCCTTGTTCAGGGTGTTGAGTACTACAGGAATTCCAAAGAGGAAGATCGGGTTCCCGGCCTTATGCATGTGAATCTCGGTGGTTATCATGTGAAGGATGTGGAATTCAGCGCAGCCTTTGATATCAACACTACAAAAGTTGGCAAAGATCTCAGCGAGGCAATCTTCGCTGACCCCAACTGCACCATCAAGCTCTGTGATGTTCCCAATCTTGGTGTTCCGGTAAACCGGGGAATGACCCACGATGGAATCGGCAAATATCTCAAGCCGGTAATCGAGAAGGCTCCCGGACCAACGGCAGATATCGTGAGTATTCTTAAAGAATCAAAGACTGATGTTGTGGTCAGTTACCTGCCCGTTGGCAGCGAAGAAGCAACAAAGTGGTATGTAGAGCAGATTCTCGAAGCGGGATGCGCCTTTGTTAATGCCATCCCTGTGTTCATCGCACGCGAGCCCTACTGGCAGAAGCGTTTCCGCGATAAGAATCTTCCGTGCATGGGTGATGATATCAAGAGCCAGGTCGGTGCAACCATCCTTCACCGGGTTATGACCAGACTCTTCCAGGATCGTGGCGTAAGGCTTGATCGTACATACCAGCTTAACGTAGGTGGAAATACTGATTTCCTCAATATGCTTGAACGCGAGCGTCTTGAATCAAAGAAGATAAGCAAGACCAACGCTGTTACCAGCCAGATTCCCGGTGGAATGCTGCCGCGTAATGTCCACATCGGCCCCAGTGATTACATCGAGTGGCTTGAAGACAGAAAATGGTGTTACATTCGCATGGAGGGAACCAGTTTTGGTGATGTTCCTTTGAACATTGAAGCAAAACTGGAAGTATGGGACAGCCCTAACAGTGCCGGTGTTATCATTGATGCTGTTCGCTGCGCCAAGCTTGCGCTGGACAACGGTCTCAGCGGTGCTCTTGAAGCGCCATCCAGTTACTTCTTCAAGTCACCACCTGTGCAGTACTATGATGATGAGTGCCACAGAATGACAGAAGAGTACATTACTACCTACAGCAAGAAAAAAATCGACAGCAAGATAAAAGCTGATAAAAAGTAGGAAAGAGAGATAATTTGCCCGGACTTTTCGTAACCTTTGAGGGCGTAGAGGGCTCGGGCAAGTCATCCAGATGCAGATGCCTGATACAGGCCCTCCAGAATACCGGCAGTGAGACTGTTTTCACCCGGGAACCGGGAGGGCCTGATGTTTCCGAGAGGATTCGATCCATCCTTCTGAACCCTGAGCTTGATGTTCCTCCCCTGACCGAACTTATGCTCTACTTTGCAAGCCGTGCTGCCAATGTAGACAGGGTCATCCGGCCTGCTTTAAAAAGAGGGGTCATTGTATTGTGTGACAGATTCAGCGATGCCACTTTCGCCTATCAGGGATGGGGAAGGGGTCTTCCCATTGATGGGATGCGAGCGGCGAATGTGCTGGCCACCAGTGGTCTGAAACCGGATTTGACAATACTTATGGATCTGGATCCCGAAGAGGGTTTCAGAAGAATGAACATCTCGGGAAGAAAGCTTGACAGGATTGAAATGGAGGATCTTTCTTTTCATCGCAGGGTACGGGACGGCTATCGTGATCTCGCTCATCGGGAACCGGAACGATTTCTTGTGGTGGATGGTAAACTCAGCGAAGAAGAACAGAATTCACTGATACTGAATGAGGTTCTTAACAGGATTACAGACAGGATGGTTGGTAGTATATGAAAGACCTTGTACCAGGATGGGTTGCTGTAACAACAGGTATGCTGCTGCTCACAACAGCTCTTGTGCTGGGGCTTCCCCCGGTTGCTGCTGCCCAGAACGAAGAAACACCTGCAGCCAGAGCATCGTCTCTTGAGCTGTTTTTCGATGTTTACGGTATTACCAGATCATCTTATGTAGATACGGTTCAGAGCAGAGAACTTGTCGAGGAAGCACTTCAGGGAATGCTTCAATCTCTTGACCCCAACAGCGTTCTTCTTACTCCTGAGGAACTCGAGAATCTTCAAATTCAGCTTGAGGGATCTTTCGAAGGCGTGGGGATTACCCTGGGTCAGCGGGATAACTGGCTTACAGTTATTTCCCCACTTGAGGGTACTCCTGCCTACAGGGCAGGTATGAAGGCCGGCGACCGGATCATTGAGATTGATGGTGTGTCCACAGAAGGCATCACAACAACTGAAGCCGTTTCCTTCATCAGGGGTCCCGGTGGCACTGTGGTTGATCTTACCGTTAAGAGACCGGGAATGGACGATCCAATCATTTTTCCCATTGAAAGAGATGTAATTGACTTCCCGTCTGTCTCCGCCAGTTTTATGGTGGAACCCGGTATTGGATATGTTCGTCTTTCCCGTTTCAGCGAGGAATCAGCTACTGAGGTATATAATGCGGTTAATGAGCTTCGTGATCTGGGTGCTGAGAAAATGATTCTGGACCTCCGCGGGAATTCCGGAGGGCTTATGCTGCCCTCCATAGATGTAGCGGATATTTTCCTTCCAGCCGGGTCAGTTGTTGTGACTACTCGAGGGCAGGCAGTTGGTGAATACACCTACAGAACCAGAAGAGGTGTTCTTTACAAAGGCGAGCTTGTTCTGCTGGTTGACGGTGGAAGTGCCAGTTCTTCCGAGATTCTTGCCGGTGCCCTCCAGGACCAGAATGCTGCTACTTTGATCGGAACAAGAACTTTCGGCAAAGGGTCAGTACAGTCTCTTTCCGATCTGGGGGAGTACCCCGGGTTGGGGCACTATGGAGTTAAACTTACGACTGCCAGGTACTATACTCCCGACGGAAACTGCATTGACAGAACCCTGCGGGACGATTTCATGGAATCAGATGCCGAGGAAACCTGGGGAATCAATCCGGATATTACTGTTGAACCGGATTCATTCGGTGTGGCCCTTGTTGCGGAACTGGAGATAGACGGTCATTTCTTTCATTTTGCCGTGGATTACACATTGGAAAATGAAATTTCGCTTGACTTCTGGCCGGACGAAGCCCTCTTCCTGTTGTTCAGAGAGTATCTTGATGCTGAAGAAATCGAGTACACAGAAGAGGAATTCGCAGAAAGCTATTTTTACATGGAGCGTGCCCTTCTCAGGGAAATCGCTCTGCGCGAGTGGCCTATGAGTCGCTACTACCAGGTAACTGCACCTCATGATGATACTATCGTTCGTGCAGTAGAATATCTCACGGAGACTGATTCTGATGGTAATTAAATTCGGCACATCCGGATGGCGTGGCGTTATTTCCAGGGAGTTCACCTGGGACAGGGCAATGGCCGTTGTTGATGCTATTGCAATGAGATTAACAGAAACCGGACATTCCAGCATTGCCATTGGAGGCGACTGCCGCTTTCTTTCTCCTGAACTGGCAGATGCTGCAGCTGAAAAAATGGCAGGATACGGATTCAAAGCGTACGTCTCCGAAAGAAGTGTACCAACACCGGTGCTTTCGCATGCCTGCAGGAAGATGGGTCTTGGCGGCGTTATCAACTTTACTGCAAGTCATAATCCTCCACTTTACAACGGTATCAAATTCAGCCCTTTTCATGGTGGACCGGCTGATAGCAGGGATACTGACCGAATTGAGGAACTGATTGTTTCAGCTTCCGTTCCGGAAGGCGTTACCGGTGGCTTTGTCTTGAAAACCGATTTCATAACGCCTTATCTTAAAGATATAAACGAATTTATAAATGTTGATGCTTTCAGAGAAACTAATTCTCTCAGGGTTGTTTATGATGCTTTCAGCGGTGCGGGCAGCGGTGTTCTTGACAGAAAACTTCTTGAACTTGGTGGCTCTGTTCGAGTTCTTAATGGCAGAAGAGATCCTCTTTTTGCAGGGCGCCAGCATCCTGAACCCAACAAGCAATGCCTTTCAGATCTTTCTGAAAACGTCATCCGAAGTGGCGCCTCTCTTGGAGTGGCAACAGACGGTGATGCTGATCGATTCGGAATAGTTGACGAGAATGGTGACTACATCACACCCCATGACTTCATGGCCCTCCTTGTGGATTATCTGGCCGAATCAGGACATACAGGAAGGATAATCCGCTCGATAACTACCGGTAGCCTTCTTGACCGGGTGGCAGAGGCGAGGGGGCTTGAAGTTAAAGTTACACCTGTGGGTTTCAAGTACCTGGGTGCCGAGATATTAAAAGGCGGCGTTCTTCTTGCCGGTGAGGAAAGCGGCGGACTCTCTCTGGGAACTCATATTCCTGAGAAAGATGGTGTTCTGGCAGGTCTTCTGGCAGCTGAAATGGTCTGTCATTACGGCGAGGGTCTTGGTTCTCTTCTTGCAAAGCTCTGGACCACCCATGGGAAATTCTACAACACAAGACTTGATCTTCCTCTGGATCCTGATATGAAAAGCCGCATTGTGGAGAAGCTTTTCAATTCAGACATGAAGGAGGTCGCAGGGCTCCCGGTGCAGCAGGTTAACCGAATTGATGGCGTTCAACTGGTTCTTGATGAAAATACATGGGTTCTTGTTCGACTCAGTGGTACCGAACCTCTTGCAAGGATATATGTTCAGTCACAGAGCGCGGAAGAAAATGAAAGAATTGCCAGCAGACTTGCTGAAGAATTTGGAAAGAGCTGATATGAGAATTTTCGAGGAAAACCTGTCCATTACCATTAATTCCATTCCAAGGGGAACCACCCGGGAAACATTTACGCTTGAAATGAAGAATGTTCCCTGGGACATTCCCGGAGTTGATATCAGTTCGGAGGAAGGCCTTCTTGACCTTGATATTGTGAGAACCGAGTACGAAATTATTGTTAAAGGGTTCCTTGAAGCAGACTTCACCGTGCAGTGTGCCAGATGTCTGGCTCCGGTGACTTTTCCAGTGACAGTCGAGATCGAGAGAATGTATTCATGGAATCCTGATATGCTTTCAGATCCGGAAGTTGAACCGGTCTCGCACAATGACGGAACAGTTTGTATATTAGACCCCGTTCGAGAAGCGATTATATTTTCACTGCCTTCAATGCCGCTCTGTACTGAAAAGTGCAGGGGGTTGTGTCCCAGGTGCGGAATTAATCGTAACATGGAAGAATGTGAACACGGCTTCGAAGCCTGAGCTTCGAGCGTATAGATGAAAGCGAGAGCCAAATGCCCGTTCCAAAAAGAAGGCATTCCTCCACAAGGCGCGACAAGGGTCGTACTCATTGGAAGATTGCTGTAAAATCAACCAGTTCATGCACTCAGTGTGGAGAACCAAGATTACCTCACAGGGTTTGTAAGCACTGCGGTTTTTACAATGGCAGACAGGTTACAGAGCCTGTTGAAGACTAGCACAGAATTTGAGTAAATCAGTTGTTGTGGCACTTGATGCCATGGGTGGAGATCACGGTCCCGGCGTTATAGTTGACGGGGCCGTGAGGTTTTTTCGGGAGAGCCCTAAAAAGATACTGAAGGATGTAAGGATTATTCTGGTGGGGCATCAGGATGCAGTTGCCAGGCACCTTTCCATTGCAGGTGGCCAGAAGTATCCGATAGAAATTCAACATGCTTCTCAGATCATTACAATGGATGACCATCCTGCGGAAGCATTGAAGCAGAAACCTGACAGTTCCATGATGGTTATGGCAGGTCTTCAGCGCAGAGGTATTGCAAATGCCATGGTGAGTCCCGGCAATACCGGTGCAATGATGGCCAGCAGTATGTTTGCTCTCGGCAGAATCAAGGGCATTTCCCGCCCTGCACTTGCAAGCACTATTCCTACCATTCGAAATCCCACAATTCTTGTGGATGTGGGTGCCAATGTGGGTTGCCGTCCGCAGTTGCTTTACAAATTTGCGTTCATGGGAAGTCTGTACTCGAAGCTTGTGTTTGGTGTGGAAAAACCAAAAGTATCTCTGCTGAATGTGGGAAGTGAGCCTTCCAAGGGCCCATCTGACATCAAAGAAGTTTACAGAATGCTGGAAGAAGCCCCTCTCAACTTCAAAGGTAATATTGAGGGTAACGGCATTCTCATGGGCGACGCTGATGTAGTTGTGTGTGACGGCTACACAGGCAATGTTCTTGTTAAATTCATTGAGTCAATTGCCTCCATGGTCGGGGGAACTCTTTATCTGGAAATGAAAAAGCAATGGACTTCCAGGATGGGGTATCTGTTTATGAAACCATCCTTCAATAAATTATGGAAAAAATTTGACGCTGCCGAGTATGGGGGAGCTCCTCTTCTGGGCCTCAACGGGGTCGCTATTGTGGCCCATGGAAGCTCTTCTGCCCTGGCAATCAGGAATGCTGTTGCAGCCGCATGCGATTTCAGACGCAGCGGCGCAGTGGAAGCAATCAGAGATAAAATGGCGGAACTTATGGAGGAGGAGAAAGCTGTTGAATGAGCGACACGCTTACATCAAGGGTACGGGGCACTTCGCTCCTGAACCTATTCTGACCAACGAAGACCTTGCGAAGATTGTCGATACGAATGATGAATGGATAACTTCAAGAACGGGTATAAAACAGCGGCACATAGCCCCGGATGACATGGCCAACAGCGATATGTCTTTTGAAGCAGCTCGCAGAGCAATGGACGATGCCGGCTGGAAACCTGAAGATGTTCAGGCTTTAATTATTGGAACGGTTACGCCGGATTTCATTTTCCCCAACACAGCTGCACTGGTGGCAGACCGCCTGGGGCTTGGCAAGATCCCCTGCTATGACTTCGAGGCTGGCTGCACCGGTTTTATCTACGGCTTGATACAGGCAAAGGCCTTTATTGAGTCGGGAATGATGGAAAGAATTATCGTTATCGGTACGGATAAGCTTTCAGCAATAACGAACTACGAAGACCGGAACACCTGTGTACTTTTCGGTGACGGAAGTGGAGCAGCATGTATTGGCAGTGAAGGACCAGGCGGATTGCTTGGCGGAATTCACTGGGGCAGCGACGGATCTCTTGGCCATCTTCTGGATCAGCCCGCCGGCGGAACCAGAAATCCTATAACCCATGAGGCTATAGATCAGAAGAAGAACACCATACACATGGCCGGTGGCGAAATCATGAAGAGCGCCGTTAGAGCCATGCGCGATTCTGCCTTGAAAGCCCTTGATGAAGAAGGGCTTACCTACAAAGATGTCAATCTTCTCATTTCACATCAGGCAAATGTGAGGATAATCGAATCCACAGCCAGAGTTCTCAGGCTTGACTGGAAAGATGTTTATGTCAACATCGACAGATACGGAAATACATCCAGTGCATCAATTCCCATTGCAATGGACGAGGCCCTTCACAATGGAACAATCAAGCCCGGGTTTACTGTAGTACTGGCTGCCTTCGGCGCAGGGCTTACCTGGGGTGGAATAGTTGTGAGGTGGAGCGATGAATCTTAACGCCACAGCAGTAGTTACCGGTGCAGCCCGGGGTATCGGCCTGGAAATAGCAAGGAAGCTCATAAGTGTCGGTTGGACAGTTGCTGCTCTTGACTTGCTTGAAGACGATCTCAAGAAATCAGCCGAGGAACTGGGGGAGAGTTACAAGCCTTACACGGTGAACATCACCGATTCAAAACAACTAGCTGAGGTTGCGGTTGCAATCGGTAACGATCTTCCCGCTGTCAAGGGTATTGTCAACAATGCAGGAGTTACACGGGATGCCTTGATGATGCGCATGAGCGAAGATCAGTGGAACCTGGTGATTGATGTGAACCTTACAGGTACCTGGAAGGTTACACAGGCATTCATGAGGTCTCTTATCAGAGCGAGAGAAGGCAGTATTGTAAGTATATCATCTGTTGTAGCCCTTGTAGGCGCAGCCGGTCAGACAAATTATGCTGCAAGCAAAGCAGGGCTTATCGGTATGTCAAAATCACTGAACAGAGAACTGGCAGGCAGAGGTATCACAGTGAATGTTGTGGCTCCCGGATTTATTGAAACAGAAATGACTGAGAAGTTATCAGAGGAAGTCCGTGGTAATTATCTTTCGAGGATTCCTGCGGCCAGGCTGGGACTGCCTGTTGAAATTGCCGAAGCTGTTGCATTTCTCATGAGTTCTTCAGCCAAGTATATTACCGGTATTGTACTGCCAGTTGACGGCGGTCTTACCACCTGAGAAAGGAAAAAAGATGTCTCTTGAAAACCGTATCGCTGAAATTATTGTCAGTCGTCTGAATGTTAAGCCCGAGGAAGTCACAGACTCAGCCAGTCTTAAGGATGATCTTGGCGCAGACTCACTTGACATGGTTGATCTTATGATGGATCTTGAGGATACCTTCAATCTCAAGATTTCAGATGAAGAGGGTAACACACTTCAGACCGTTGGATCAGTAGTTTCGTTTCTTAAGACCAAGGGTATTGAGGCCTAGGAAAGAATATTTGTGAATCGCCGGTGAATCGCCGCAGCCGGAGGGGTGCGGCGATTTGCCGGGTTAAAGTACCTGGAGGAATTCCGTGTCTGACAAACGGGTAGTAATAACCGGTCTGGGTGTTTTCAGCCCCATCGGAAATACAACATCAGAGGCTTGGGAGAACGCCGTAGCAGGAAAAAGCGGTGTAGTGAGATTATCCACGATAGACCCGGAGCCGTTTACCAGTCAGGTTGCCGGAGAGGTCAAGGATTTTGATCCTGCTGAGCTGCTCGGCCCTAAGAATGCAAGAAGGAATGACAGATATACACAGTTGGCTATGGCGGCGGCAGAGCAGGCCTGGGAAAATTCCGGTTTGTCTGATGAGACCATAGATCCCGAGCGTGTGGGAGTTATCATCGGTTCCGGAGTGGGTGGTATGGAAACCTTTGAAAAGCAGCATGCCATTGCCATGGACAGAGGTCCCAGAAGAATCAGCTCCCTTTTTGTTCCCATGATGATCAGTAACATGGCCGCAGGTCAGGTTGCCATCGATTTGAATGCAAAGGGGCCTAATTTCGCAACAGTTACCGCATGTGCTTCCAGCTCACATGCAATTGCTTCTTCGGTGGATGCAATACGCCTTGGAAGAGCAGAGGTAATGGTAACAGGTGGAAGCGAAGCACCACTTACCATGATGAGTGTAGGTGGTTTCTGTTCGATGAAGGCACTGTGCACCACTTTTAATGATGAACCGGAAAAAGCTTCCAGACCGTTCGACAAAGACAGGTCAGGATTCGTTATAGCTGAAGGTGCCTGCATTATTGTTCTTGAGGAACTTGAGCATGCGAAAGCCAGGGGGGTCAGTATTATTGCAGAGGTTGCAGGCGTTGGTATGTCATGCGATGCGCATCACATAACTGCCCCGGCCCCAGGCGGAGAGGGTTGCGCGAGAGCCATGAGAATGGCTATGAATGATGCCGGTATGCAGCCTGAGGATGTTGATTATGTCAATGCTCACGGAACTTCCACTCACCTGAACGATATCAATGAAACTGCAGCGATCAGGGCTGCGCTTGGAGATCGGGCTGACAAGGTTCTGGTTTCCAGCACCAAGTCTGTTCACGGACACATGCTGGGTGCCACAGGCGGTATGGAGATCATGCTTACTGCTCTTGCTTTGAAAAACGGAATCGTACCCCCTACGGCTACCCATGAAAATCCGGGCGAGGGATGCGACCTTGATTATGTGCCGGGAACTGCGAGGAAAGCTGACATAAAGTGTGCTCTTAGTAATTCTCTTGGATTCGGTGGTCACAATGTTTGCATCGCCCTTCGCAAATACAAAGGCGATAGCTGAAGTTTGAAAGTATAGATGGTTTGGAGCGGCTTTTCAGTCGCTCTGACTTGCTGCATATTGCCTTGACTCATAAATCGGCTTCTCTTCTTGAGAATAACGAACGTTTTGAGTTTCTCGGTGATGCGGTGATTGAGCTTGCTGTACGAAAGAGTCTTGTGGAAGATAATCCGGGCTCATCTGAGGGGGAGCTTACCAGAATGAAGATTGACCTTGTAAGGAAGGCAACCCTTGCACGGTGTGCAGATAGATTGAAGTTGAGAGAGCATATTGTGACCGGACCTGATTTTGGAGCTGGGGAAATTTCGGATTCTGTTGCTGCCGACACTTATGAAGCTGTTGCAGGGGCATTATTCATCGATTCCGGGTTTGAGAAGGCGTTTCAGTTTGTAAGAGATACACTGCTGGACCACGAGGAGGCAAGTTGCTCCGGTGATCCCAAGACGCTGCTCCAGGAGTATTGTCAGGCTCGAAGAATGCCTCTGCCTGAATACAGAACGGATTTAACAGCCGGGCCGTCGCACGCTCCGGTTTTCGATATTAGTGTAATAATAAAAGGTTTAGTGCTGGGCACCGGCCGGGCATCAAGCAAAAGGATATCACAGGAGATTGCCGCTGCTGCGGCACTTAAGACGCTTGAAGGTGAGGGTGTAAATGGACTACATGCTGAATGAGGATTTACTTGCTATCAAGGAGATATGCATTGAAATAGGAGAGAAGCACATTCTTCCCGTAAGAGCTGAGCTTGATGAGGGAAATGAATTCCCCAGAGAAATTATGAATGTCATAGCACAGAGTGACTTGTTCACAATTTACATTCCAGAGGAATACGGTGGAACCGGGATGGGAAGCATGGCTCTTGCAGTGGCAACAGAAGAACTCAGCCGTTATTGCGGAGGTATTGCTGTTTCCTATGCCGCTAATGCACTCGGTGCCATGCCTATTTTACTCATGGGTTCAGAAGAGCAGAAGAAGAAATATCTTCCTAAGCTGGCCTCCGGCGAAAAGCTTTGCGCATTCGCTCTTACCGAATCGGAAGCAGGCAGTGATGCCGGTGGTGTTAAAACCCGTGCTATCAAGGATGGCGATCACTACATACTCAACGGAACAAAGCAGTGGATTACAAACGGTGGAGAGGCCCAGATCTATACCGTTATCGCCCTGACTGATCCAGATCGAGGTGCTCGCGGAGCCAGTGCTTTCATCGTTGAAGAGGGCACTCCCGGGTTCAGTTACGGCAAAAAAGAAGACAAGATGGGAATCAGAGCCTCGGCTACCCGGGAGTTAATATTCGAAGACTGCCGGATTCCCGCCGAGAATCTCATTTCCCGTGAGGGATATGGATTCATGGTTGCCATGAAAACTCTTGACAACTCCCGGCCGGGAGTTGCTGCACAGGCCGTTGGAATCGCTCAGGGTGCTCTTGACGAGGCCCTCAAGTATGCAGAGCAGAGAAAACAGTTTGGTGTAAAGATCAACTCCTTCCAGGGCCTTCAATTCATGCTTGCAGATATGGGTACGCAGATTGAGGCTGCTCGCGCACTTACATATGCTGCTGCCGGTTTAATCGATACTGGATCGAAGAATATTGTAAAGTTGTCTGCCATGGCAAAAGTGTTCGCCAGTGATGTGGCCATGAAAGTTACCGTTGATGCCGTGCAGATTCTCGGAGGGTACGGTTACATGAAAGAGTATCCTGTAGAGAAAATGATGAGAGATGCCAAAATTACGCAGATATATGAGGGTACCAATCAGATACAGAGAAGCGTGATTGCAAAAGCCATGATAAAAGAAGCCAAGAGAAAGTAGGGTTCATGAAATTCGTTGTTGCCGTAAAGCAGGTGCCGGATACCGCAGAGGTGAGGATTGATCCCGAGAGGGGCACTCTCATCCGTGACGGTGTGCCGTCAATAATGAATCCCTTTGACACCTATGCTCTGGAAGAGGCCATGAAATGGCGTGATGAGCTTGGAGGAGAGGTCACTGTTATTACCATGGGCCCACCGCAGGCAGAATCTGTGCTGCGGGAGGCAATTTCCATGGGAGCAGATGATGCTGTTCTCATCAGTGACAGAGCTTTCGCCGGTGCAGACACCTGGGCAACCAGTCATACTCTGGCAGCAGCAGTAACTGAACTCGGAGCTGTGGATGCCGTTTTCTTCGGAAAGCAGGCCATTGATGGAGATACCGCTCAGACTGGGCCCAGCGTCGCGGCTTCACTGGACTGGCCGCAGATTACCTTCATTGGCAAGGTCAGAGAACTGAATGAGAAGTCTATAACAGCCGAGAGGTATGTGGAAACCGGAACACAGGTAGTTCAGGCTGAACTTCCTGTGGTGCTGACAATTCTCAAGGATGCCAATATCCCAAGGGTACCTTCCCTCAGAGGAAAAATGAAATCAAGAAAAGCTCAGATACCAGTCTGGGGACTGATCGATCTTGGTCTTACTGAGTATGAAACCGGACTTAACGGCTCTCCCACAAAGGTTGTTGCAACAGCTACTCCTGAGGCCCGGATCGGTGGTCAGATTCATGAGGGCAGTACGGAAGAGCTTGTAGCAAAACTTGCTGACCTGCTCCTCGGAGAAGGAAGTGAGGGTTAGCGTGAGTGGATTCCTTGAGATAAAAGATAGTTGTACCGGATGTGGCATTTGTGTGAAAACCTGCCCTGTTCAGGCTCTTTCCATCAACGATATGAAGAAGGCTGTGGTATCGGAAGAATGTACACTGTGCAGTATCTGCATTGACTCATGCCCCTTCGAATCTCTTGCTGTTCACCATGCATTCGGCGGGAACAAAGAGGAACTGGCAAATTACTCGGGTATTCTTGTTCTGTGTGAAATGAGAAATGGATCACCAGACAGAAGCGCTTATGAGCTGCTGGGTGAAGCGCAGAAGCTTTCTGCAGGTGAAAAGGAAGTTACAGCTCTGATCATTACAAATGATCCATTCGATACTCCAGAGAAGCTCATTCATGCTGGAGCAGACAGAGTTGTAAAAGCTGTTCACAGAGACCTTGAACATTTCTCAACTGAACCCTGGAACAGTATTCTTACACATGTTATCAGAACTGATCTGCCGGAGATCGTTCTTGCTGCAGCCACCACAACGGGCCGGGATGTTATGCCCAGAGTTTCCAAGAGTCTGGACACCGGTCTCACGGCAGACTGCACAGAGCTTAAGATCGATCCAGACAATGGAATGCTTATGCAGACCCGCCCGGCCTTCGGTGGAAACATCATGGCAACAATTGTCTGTGACAGAACCCGTCCTCAGATGTCTACAGTTCGGCCCGGTGTTATGAAACCGATGGAAACTGACACATCCAGAACCGGACAAATCATTGATCTTGAACTATCGGTCGAGATGCTTAGAAACAGATCAAAAGTTCTTGAATTCATTCCCAGCCGGGGTGATGAAGTCGATATTACAGAAGCGGAGATTGTGATTTCCGGCGGGCGGGGAATGAAAAATCCGGAGAACTTCGATCTGCTTCATGATCTTGCTCATCTTCTTGGTGGAACGGTTGGCGCCAGTCGCGCCGCTGTAGACAATGGATGGATAGAGTATCCCAGGCAGGTTGGTCAGACCGGCAAGACTGTACAGCCGACAACCTATCTTGCTGTCGGTATTTCCGGAGCGGTGCAGCACAGAGTCGGTATGCAGTCGTCAGATGTTATCTATGCTGTAAACAAGGATCGGGACGCAAACATCTTTGAGTTCTGTACAGAGGGTTTTGTCGGTGACCTCTTCGAAATAATCCCCGCTCTTGTTAAAGAGATAAAGAAGCGCAGAGGATAGATCACCTTGATAAAAACAACCCCTGTGGTATTTGAGGAACACTCAGCCACAGGGGTTCTTCATGTTCACACAACCAGGTCTGATGGATATGGAGAACCGGAAGAGATAATTAGATATGGTATTGAAGCCGGTCTGGATTACATTGCCTTTAACGATCACAGAAATCTTATCCTTATGGAAGAGGGCTGGCACGGTAAAGTCACAGATGATCTTATGTCAATTGTCGGAGCTGAGCTTCAGCACAGAGACCTGAAGAGTCACCTTCTGGTGTATGGTGTTGAAACCATCAAACCCTCAGGTCACATTCTGGATCAACTTGACCACATTCTTTCAATGAACGGGCTTGCAGTCATTGCCCACCCCGTGGAAGTCAGACCCCATGTACCCGGTTACGGAGAATTCCCCTGGGGATTTGGAACGAATCACCCTGTGAGCGGCATAGAGGCCTGGAACTGGATGAGCAGCTGGAAGTGCAGGGTCAATCTGCTGAATGCCTGGAAAAGGATTCATTACCCGGATAATCTGGTCAGGAATCCTCCGGGAGATGCTGTTGATATGTGGTTTCACACGGGTGGCTGCATGATTGGCGGTGCCGATGCGCATGGTCACACGATATTGGGCAAGTCTATTTTCGGTTACAGGATGCTATTTGACAGGGTAAGAACTCACATCCTTCTTGATAAGCCCTTCAGAGAGCCTTCTCAGTTCGTAGAAGCCCTGAGGCAGGGTAGATGCTTTATAAGTAATGCTATTGCCGGAGATGCCTCTGATTACCGTTCTGCTGTACATGATGGAAGACTGTATCTGAAACTTCCAGCCCCCGGCAGGGTAATACTGAGGGAGAAGGGCAAAGCTGCCCGGAATTTTGCAACTTTTGGGAAGGGTGTTCACTGTCTTGGATCGGTAACTCAGCCTGTTTACATTGAGGTTCATCGGGAAGGGCGCACCTGGATCGCTCAGGGTCGGTGGGCTATCTGATAAAAAACGCAGTACAAGGAGATGCAGGGTTTATGAAAATACATATTATTGGATTTCTGCTTTTAATAGTAGTTGTTGCAAATGCTTCACCTCTGGACACAGCTTACGATCTTCTTGATGCGATCACATATCAGGACGGATATGCGCTGGAAGATATTTTTTCAGATGATCTTTACGCAACCTTTACCGGTTTTCTTGATCAGACCAGAATACTGGTGGAAGCTGATCCTGTTCTGGCAGGAAACATTCTTCAACAGAGATACGGGGGAAGTATTGCTGTGGATGACTTCGCCGAACTCAGCAATGAAGAAATGCTTGGAAAAATAATGGGCGAAGTGAATCTTCAGCCTGAAGAGCAGATTCAGCAGGAGACTGCTGACATGGCGGGCAGAGACGCAACTGTGGTGATATCTTATTTCAACGGAGCTTCTATATCCTTCAGAATGGTTTGGGAGAACAGCAACTGGCGAATAACAGATACAAGCCTTCTTGCAACCATTTTCCAGTAGAATCACGCTCAGTTGTGTGCCGGTTGTTCTACATCCAGTGGTGTGCGCAGAATCACAAGAACTGAGGAATAGGGAACAACATAGAACTTACCGGTGTCAAGCTGGATTTCCCAGGCTGCACTTTTCACATAGAGCACATAATCACCCTTTTCCACTTGAAGCGGATAGTGTTTTATGGATGGAGTTTCCGAAGGCTTCCAGGGTTCATCAGACAAATCGTTCGCTTCAGGGATTGGATATCCGGGGCCAACTGCCTCTACCCACCCCGCCATTACTCTTCTCTTATCAACTGCTGAATCAGGCACGTAAAGCCCGGAGTCGGTTCTTTCTCCGGCAACGGGAGGACTGACCAGAATACGATCTCCGGTGACAATCAGCTGCTTGTCGCCGATAAAGATGGAATCGGCCATATTACCCCTTCCCCGAATGTTCGGTATCATGAATTCACGTGAAAATTACAGATTACGAAAGTAAGGGTGGCGGAGGACCGGGGACTCGAACCCCGAAGGGTGATTAGCCCGGCGGATTTCAAATCCGCTGCCTTACCAATTAGACTAGTCCTCCTCCGTAGTGCGCTAATTTATAATAATTGAAGTCTCAGGTCAAATGCAGGCATTTTCAGGAGGTCGCAATGTTTACCGAAGTTGAACTGAAATACCCGGTTAAGGATTTTAAGGAGATCAAAGAAAATCTCCAGCATACAGGTGCCAGGCTTGTTTGTGACGCTACCGAGGAGAAAAATACTCTCTACGATCTTCCGGATGGGTCGCTTAAACACTCTGATACGCTTCTGAGGCTCAGGGAATTCGGTACAGAAGTGATCCTTACTGTGAAAGAGCCAAAGCTCGCTGGAACCATGAAGATAAGGAAAGAACATGAGACAGTTTTATCCATCTCGCTCCATGCAGCAGAGGAGATGTTGAAAGCACTCAATTATGCTCCTGTGTTCCATTACAAAAAAACCCGTGAGATGTGGTCTTTCGGTGAAGATATAAACATTTGTCTGGACTGTCTTTTCTTCGGAAAATTTATTGAGATCGAGGCTGATACTCAGTTGAAGGTCAGAAATGCATCCCGGATTCTTGGTTTAAATCCCAATGAAGGTCTGTGTCAGAGTTACCGGCAACTGCAGGTTTTAAGCAGTTCCGGAAGAGACTGATTCCACTGTCGTATACCTAACTCTTGACATAAGAGCCTTTTGGTGGCATAAATCCGCCTGCGAGAAAGAATTTGTAAGTCTATGATATTAATGCAATAAGGAGATATATTGTGAATCAGCATAATGTAATGGAAAAACAGCTCAAGAGTGATATCCATGCCAAGAACGAACTTCGCAGAGAACTTGCATTCAGTTTAAACCAGCTCCACAGCTGGCAGGAGAAGCTGCTTACCATCAGCAATATCCGTAAAGAGAAGAAACTTAACCGTACAGTGGTTCGCTACGCAAACTACATCCACGAGTTGAAGTTGTTCCTTACACCGGTTCTGGACGAACTTGAGGTAAGAATCAAGACAGAGATGGATTTCAGTGTTGAAGAGATCAAGCAGTTCAGGGTTGAAATAAAGAGCGAGATCGAGCAGGCTGCTCAGGCAAGGGTTGCCTTTGAGAATGCAAAAAAGCTTCTTGAGGGTACCGAAGAGAAGAAGCAGGTCGAGACTGAGGAACTTGCTGCGGCAAAACTGGCATACAGCAAGGCATTCAAAGCTTTCAGACTCGAGAAGGCTGAGCTTGAAACAGCCAGGCAGGAACTTGCCAGTGAGCTTCGTGACCGCGAGATCTTTAAGCTCGAGCTGAAGAGGATCATGATCGAGCGCCATTTCATGGCTGAAGTCTAAACCTGAAGTGGAAGTTTTTCCCCTGAAGAAAATAAGAAACAGGGCGCTGCTTACTGCAGCGTCCTGTTTTCTTTTCAGTATTCCCTTCCTGATTACCGGTAAGAGTCTTGCCCTTTTCCTTCCAGTGATCGGCGGTGCCGGCCTTGCCTATTTCTTTGTTTATCTGCACAAGTATCTCAAGAGGGAAAAGATCGCGCAAGCCGGGCTCAATGAGAACATGAAGAATATCCTTCGGGGGAAAGTCAGCTTCTATAACAACCTTTCACCTGAGGACAAAACCGCCTACGAATCAAATATTGCGATCTTTATCTCCGAGCACTCAATTGACGGTGTTGATGGGATTGAAATCACTGATGAAATAAGAACCCTTGTTGCAGCATCCGCAGTTAGACTTACATTCAGAAGACCGGGCTGGGAATACTACAATTTTGGTGCCATACTGATTTACCCCGGTGGATTTTCTCCGGAAGGGAATTACTCCACAAAAAAGCAGACTGGTTTTACTGCTGCGGGAATGGTGCATTCGCAAGGAGGAGTCATCCTTTCACTGCCTCATCTCTTGAACAGCTTTGCACACGAAAATGACGGTTTCAACGTTGGTTACCACGAGTTTGCTCATGTGCTCGATGGTCGAAGACCGGACGGAACGCCTGATGAGCTTAATCTGGGTTCCTACAGGCCATGGGCACAGGCAATGCAGACAGAATTTGAGAAGGTAAACGCCCATCGATCCATACTCCGGGATTATGCAGGCACAAACCCCGCAGAGTTCTTTGCGTGTTCAGTAGAGTACTTCTTTGAGAAACCTGAAAAGATGAAAGAGCGAGCTCCTGAAGTGTACAAGCAGCTCAGGGATTTCTTTGATCAGGATCCCGCGGCGGGCAGATAGAATCGATTGAAACACGGGAAGTATCTGTTCCTTTTGCTGATTATACTTCTGGGAAGTGTTCTTCGTCTCTATGATCTTGCAGGGGAATCTCTTTGGAATGATGAACTGGCATCATGCTACAGAAGCAGCTCTCTACTCCGGGAGAAGTGATTTCAACAGGAGTGGCTCCGGATATACATCCACCCGGGTATCAGATCCTCATGTTTTGCATTCAAAGAACCATCGGGAATTCAGAGACGGCACTCAGGCTCCCCTCTGCAGTTGCAGGGATTCTGACCATTCCCGTGATTTATCTTCTTGGAAGAAAACTACTGAACGATTCAGCGGGACTGCTTGCCTCAGCAATCCTGGCGGTAGCTCCAATCCACATCTGGTTCAGCCAGGAGGCAAGACCATACTCAATTCTTATTCTGCTCACAGCCATATCCGTTTATCTGCTAACGGTTATTCTTGAGAGACTGAAAACAGGTACAGTTCTGGGCAGGGTAAATGTCGCAGGTTTCATTTCAGTGGGAATTCTGCTTTCAGTGATGTTTGCTCCTGTTTTTACAATCAGAAACATGATGGTTGCGCTACCGGCGATTTTCCTCATTCTGTCTGCTGCAATTCACATAATTTTTTCCTCAGGATGGTTGAGAAGTGCAATCAGTCTGGGATTATGCTGTTACCTGTTGTTTTCTCTCTTTTTTGTTCGCAGGCACTACACAGAGCCCCACCGGCACCAGTTCAGAGAGGTCGCTGCATTCGTTGCGGCAAACAACAACATTGATCATGAGACGCTGATTGTGGCATCTGCATGGAATGTTGTCTACTTTAATTACTACTTTGAAAAACTCTCTTCGGATCTTGCAGTTGATCTCAGAGCTGTTGATTCATCGGATTTCACTGAAGTAAGAAGAATGATCGCCCTCAACGAACCAGTTGAAGTGTGGCTTCTCTGGGGACATCTTGAACCGGAAACCGAGCTGATTGATTCTATTTCAGCTTTGTTCGAAAACACAGAATGCCGACAGTTTCTTGATGCGGGTGTATGGCATTTCAGATAGGTTCTCTCCGTGCTATCGCTCGGGACACCCCCAGGTTTGGGCTCTGTTGCTCTCCGTGCTATCGCTCGGGACACCCCCAGGTTTAGGCTCTGTTGCTCTCCGGGAATTCAGCATTCCCGGAGAAGAATGAATTGTTCAGCTTTTCTTTCCTGATGAACCAGGCTTTGTAACTTCGATCCCCTCTTTGCACATAGGGCATTCGTCAGGATTCCAGCTTTCAGCTTTTACAGTGAGCAGAGCACGATAGGGAGCAGGCAATTCAAGCTTACCATTGGTTCTGTCAACAAGCAGACCAACCATTTCAATGCTGGCATTAAGTTTATTCAATACTTCAATCGCTTCTCTTACACTTCCGCCGGTGGTTACAACATCTTCAATAAGAAGAACTCTTGCATTCTCAACAACACCCTTGAAGCCGGATCGGATACCCATAACACCATCAGCATCTCTCTGAAGAAATGCGAATGGTTTGCCCATGGCATGTGCAGTGGCAAAGCCGAATACAATAGCTCCGAATGCAGGAGCGCAGATCACATCAAAAGTGTCGCTGATGTCTTCCATCTGTTCAGCTGTCATTCTGCCCAGTTCCATTACAAGATCCGGCCTGCGTGCCACCTTGATTTTCTCAAAATAGAGTTTTCCGTGTCTTCCGGAGGTGTACTTGAAGTGTCCCTCCAGAAGGGCATCGCATTCTGCAAGTATGCCTAGAACCTTCTCTCTGTCCATGATATCCTTTCAATGTTTTATGCGATCAGGGTGATCAGGGATTGAAGCTGAATGGGAGCTGAATGGGTAGAGGGCCCTCGCTGGAACTTACGCTGCCGAAGCGCCACTGTTCAATGGAGCTGACAAGTTCAAGTTCGAATGCCCTGTTGTACATGTTGGATTGGACAATCTCAACATCGGAAACTCTGCCGCTGGGATGGATCATCATTGCAACATCTACACGACCCATAAGAAGAGGATCTGTTCGGAGGTGCTTGTTGTATACATACATCACAGTCCCGCGCTTTTCTGTAACAAGTTCTGCTATCTCTTCAGCAGTTCTTGATGAGTAGTTCTCCGATCCTGTTACAGTGGCAGTGCTCAGACTTGAGATGTCCGAGAATACCATGATATCCCGACCAAGTGCCTCAGCCTGGGCAGCTACTCCTGAAGAAACAATGCCCGATCTTCCTCCGGTGGAGCCCGCAAGGCCGATGTTGGAGCCGCCTCCGGTGGTGAGGGCGCCACTGTTGTTCAATGCAGTCATGTTTATACCACCTCCGCCTGACAGCATAGCAATAAGGTCAACAGTACTCTGTGGTGGCGGCTGGCTGGCACCGCTGCCCGCAGCAATCTGCTGCCCCTGACTGCTTGCAGAAGAGGCGGTTCCTGCTGACGTTTCAAAAGGAGAGGCGATGAGTTCGTCAGGAAGTTTGCTGGCTCCCCCTGCTGTCTCGAAAGGAGAACTGACAAGTTCGTCAGCTCTTAGATTCCCAACTGTGCCCTGATTTTCGGGAATTGCGGATGAGCCTGCGCCAGCTACTGCTACGGAAGCCAGGTCTGGCATAATATCAAGATCGAACTGGAGCATATGGCTGAATCCCGGCTGAGCAACCAGAGTGAAAAACTCTGTGGCATATCCGACCTGATAGACATCAACTTCATATTCATTGCCACCCAGAAGACCGTCAAGCATTATGGGTGTTACACCCATGAGTTGACCGTCAAGAGTAACAAAGGCTCCGGCAGGTTCACTTCTGACCATGGCAGAAGCCATGATGTTGTCTCTTGTAGAGTCAAGGAACGCTTGCAGTCTGGGGTTGGCCCGCGGACCCAGGTCATAGTAAACATCAAGGTGAAGAAGCTCTGTGTAAGCCTCTCCTGCCGCGTTGTTGTCGCCCATGGCCCAATAGGAGCTTCCCAGTCGATCCCAGGCTCGAAGTCCTTCGTCATAAGACAGTGAACCCTGAGTAATCAACTGCTCCAGAGCAACAATCGCCCCCTCAATGTCTCCACTCTCGTACAACCTAACGGCATCGTCTACCGTGGAAACAGACACCAATGATAATATAGCCACAAAACAGTTAAACAGAACGTCCCCCTTGCTTTACCCGATCACAACCACCCCCGTTACCCCGAAAATCACCCATAACAATCTTGAAGTCAACAGCAGTCAATCCGGCTGCAGGAAGGAGAATACATGACGGAAAAAAGTTTCATGAAAACGGTGGCAATCCAATCAAAAGAATCCTTCCATAACAGTATACCATTTTCGACCCCTGTTCGTTCCATAGTAATATCGGCAGTCTTTTCTTCGTTGATGAACAAAGAAGCAGGTGAGGAAAAGACTAAATTCGGTGAATCCAGGAAGTACTTACGGCTGTACTTGCAGCTCTGCTTTTTGATGGTCTATCGTATTTCCTCTTCCCCGGGTTCACTCTGGTAATTCTCGATTGCTCTCCGGCAGACATTGGCTGTAAGGCACCTCCAGCCTTAGGTTTGTTTGTCAGAGAACATATATGTTCACACGGGCAACCTGCATGAAGAGTTCGAATCAGTGTTGCGCTGGCAGGCTGGATCGATTACACAGGAATCGGAAACTTGTTCACCGGTCATGAGGCTGAGGTGATTGATCTTGTTTTTGGGGAGGCGCCGGGGGTATCCGGTAGGGTTGAGGTTGCCTTTTTTTATGCATACCGGATACAGGCGGAGAGACTCGGCGGAAACGTGTTACCCGGACCGTTCACTCCTGATGAATTTCCATGGGGGAACAATTTCAATACAAACCGGTTATATTCGTGTAGACATTCTGAAAGTTACACCATTTTTCGGAGGGAAGATATGAGTTTTTACAGAGGAAGAGCGTTGTTGGTGACTGTTGTTACGCTGGTGCTTGTGGGGTCAGCCTGTCTTTTCAGCCCGGATAGTAAAACTGGCGAGTCCGTCACAGATTACCACTCTCCAGTTGATACCCCGGTTAAACTTCTCGAAAACTTTGTGCTTGCTTACCAGACAAAGAATACTGATGCCTACATGGAATGTCTGCATGACGAGTTCGAGTTCATGCTTCTGGAGGTTGACTGGGACGATTACACCGGAAATGGTGAGATCGATGAATCCTGGGGAAGAGATCTTGAGGAACTTTACACCGGAAACATGTTCGCAAGCGACGATGCTGAGAACATTGAGCTGACATTGGAAGGAAACAGTGAGACTATATGGTTTGGCGACTCAACTGGCGTGACTCTTCAGCTTGTGAGATCCTTTGAGCTGAAGGTTTACTTCTGGAATGAGGAGGGTGAAATAGACGGGTACAGAGCTGCCGGACAGGCACTCTTTCTCTGCAAGCCCAACGCAGACGGAGACTACCAGATATGGCGCTGGGAAGACCAGTCTCAAACCTAAATGGTATTTCTTATTCTTATCACAGCCCTTCTTCAGAGTTCTCTGTCTGAAGAGGGGTTGTACTGGGTTGTTTTCAGCGACCGCGGAGCTGATGTTGAACAGAGGCTGGAAATTGCTTCCGCAGATATCATTGAGGGGCCTGCCGCGGCAAGAAGACTCATTTCAGGCTCTAGCCGGGCTGATGCTTTTGATCTTTCCCCATGTCCGGAATACATACACCGGGTAGAGGATATCAGCTCACATTCTATTCGCACATCATCCCGTTACCTGAATGCAGTGAGTCTGAGACTTTCAGCAGACGAAATAAACATCCTGCTTGAAAAACCTTTCGTTGAAGAGATAAGACCTGTCGGAGTTTCAAATTTCTCCCCGGCGGAGGAAGTTCCGGCACCGGATGCATACGGGCTTTCAAGGTCTCAGCTTGAGCAGATCAATATTTTTGCTCTTCAACAACGGGGATGGACCGGCACAGGTGTAGTTATTGGTATGCTGGATTCCGGTTTTGAACTTGTTCATCCGTGCCTGCAATCTGTTGATGTACTTGCCTCATGGGACTTTGTGAACAACGACAGCATTGTTGGATGGCAGGAGGGAGACCTGCCTCAGCAGCCTTCCCACGGAACAAAAACCCTTTCAGTTGCAGCAGGATACCAACCTGGTTCTTATGTAGGTGGTGCCTTCAATTCCTCTTTCATACTCGCAAAGACCGAGGACATCAGCGATGAATATGAGCAGGAAGAAGATTTCTGGGTAGCAGGTCTCGAGTGGCTGGAAGCAGGCGGTGCCGATCTGGTGAGCAGTTCATTGGGTTACACCGACTGGTACGAGCCTTACCAGATGGATGGAAACACAGCCGTAACAACTATAGCTGCAGACATTGCCGCTTCCAGAGGTATGGTTGTGTGGAACTCGGCTGGGAATGACGGCCCCGGAGAAACCAGCCTTGTTGCTCCGGCAGATGGCGATTCTGTATTTGCAGTAGGTGCAGTTGATGGCTCCGGGCTTATTGCCGGTTTTTCCAGTCGCGGCCCAACTGCTGATGGAAGAATAAAGCCCGACGGTTGTGCGAGGGGTCTGAATTCGGTATTCGCCTCCTTCGGTGGAACCGGGTATTCCACCGGTGGTGGAACAAGTTTTGCTGCCCCTCTTGTAGCTTCGGCAGCGGCATGTATCGCTTCAGCCCATCCAGAGTGGGGAATGATGAGGGTTTATGAAGCCCTCAGGGCTACTTCAGATCGCCACGAGAATCCAGATAACACATACGGATACGGCATTGTAGATGCCCTTGAGGCTGTGAAACACAGATCCATTATTGGCGAGGTTCGCCGAAGCGACACAGGTGATCCGCTTTCCCAGTGTACTGTTTTAATAACCATGGAATCAGGTTCGCCAGTTCAGACAACCACAAACGAGAAGGGTTTCTTTGCAATTGAGCCGGGCAGCTTAGGGAATTTCACTGCAACCTGTACCGGGTGGGGATCTCCAATCCCATTCCAGGGATCTCTGAATGAGAACGGCATGGAAATAATTATCTATGTTGATCCTGTGAATTCTTCCGAATCTCCTTCTGTCTATCCCAACCCGTCTTCATGTGATTTTTATGTAGGATTTGACGTGGTGGATTCTGTCTCGGACGTTTCTCTCTCAATCTTTACCCTTACAAATGAGAGAGTATTTCACAAAGAAAGAACATCAGTACCACCGGGTTGCTACAGAGCACCACTTCCTGAGAAGGCATTCTACTGGAATGGGCTGAATGAAGATGGAGAACAGACTGCTTCCGGTCAGTACATAGGAATGCTCAGAATTGGTGATTCGATTGAACTGCTTAATCTTGCTCTGATCAGGGGCATGGAAGAGGACTGACTTGAAAAACACCATTGTAAGAATACTTTTGCCACTGGCTGTTGTCGCCGGTCTGGCTTATTTCGGAGTCATTGACCTTTCTCTTCTTCCCATGGAAGACCCTGACTTTCAAGCCACACTGGCAACCGTCGGTGTATACATGATCTGGTCTGTTCTTGAAAGCGGGAGAGAAACTGATTCATCAAGAATTACTCTGTATGCAGTCCTGCTCGTCAGCGCCCTGGACACTTTCCTTCTGGGGCTCACCAATTTTTCCGGGCTTATGTATCTGAGATGGGCAGGAGTGCTGCTTCTTACATCAGGCTGCGCTGCCAGGCTTCTTGCCATTCGCAGTAGAAACATAATTTTCTTGAGGTACGGCAGGATAGCTCAGAGTTTTGGTATTGCTCTTGGACTGGGTTCGATTGCCGGTATGGTAATTGCAATCTTTCCCGGTATCCCATCATCTCTCAAGGAAGATGCTTGATGAAAGCTCTGATTCAGCGAGTGTCTCAGGCAAAAGTTTCAGCGGGCGGGTCTGTTACAGGAGAAATAGGAAGGGGACTTCTTGTTCTGGCCGGTTTCAGGGGAGAGGATACCCCGAAAGAACTGGAGTGGATGGTTGAAAAGCTTACAGGCCTTAGAATTTTTCCAGATGACGATGGAAACATGAACAGATCGGTTGAAGACATCTCAGGACAAATACTTGTAGTAAGCCAGTTTACGCTTCATGCAGATACCAGGAAAGGCAAGCGTCCAAGCTTCATCAGGGCAGCAGATCCGGAGACCGCAAACATTCTTTACAGGCTTTTCATTCAGAAGATTAAAGATAAAAGTATCCCGGTTGCCGAGGGAGTTTTCGGTGCGCACATGGATGTAGCACTGGTAAATGATGGTCCGGTGACCATACTGATTGACTCTCCCCTGGAGAACTCAAAAAAATGAGTTACTGGTATCCTCTTGATAAAGACCTGATTCTAGCCAGCAAATCTCCCAGACGAACAGAAATTCTCAACTTTGCAGGCATACCTCATCTCATACACCCCTCGTCAGTTGAAGAAAAATCCATGGAAGGGATCCCTTCTGAAATTGTAATTCACTGGGCACAGGCCAAAGCAGTCGATGTTGCACATAAGTTTCCCGATCATCCGGTACTTGGTGCGGACACAATGGTATTCAAAGATGGAGTTCTCCTTGGCAAGCCAGGGAATACTGAGCAGGCCTTTAAAATGGTTCGTTCCCTCTCCGGCAGATGGCACACGGTCTATGGAGGTGTAGCTCTTATGTGGCAGAGCCGTGGTCTTTCCTTCTCTTTTGCAGAGGCTACAAGGGTAAAGTTCAGAAACCTTCCAGACCACGAGATCAGAGCTTACATCGCCACAGGAGAGCCAATGGACAAGGCAGGAGCCTATGGCATTCAGGGGCAGGGATGTGTTCTTATAGAAAAGATAGAGGGTTGCTACTTCAATGTGATGGGGCTTCCCATTTCAAGATTTCTTCACAGATTCAGAGACAGTCTTACATAAAAAACGGGAGCGGTTGATTTCCGCTCCCGTTTAAACAACAGAAATTATCTGATAACTGCTACAGACTCAGTAACGCTCATTCCATCAGATGTGGAGAGTCTGACCAGGTAGATACCTGACTCATCAACATTGACGCTCTGCATTTCAGCAGCAGAGCCCGAGGCAATAATTCTGCCGGCAAGATTGAATACTTCAACTGTTCCAATGGAATTGCCGGGAAGAACTGCGTTGATATTCAATGCCCCGTTTGAAGGATTGGGCCCTACAGAAAGAAGAGGAACTGCTGTATTGTTCCAGGCAGCATCTTCAATTCCCATCTCAATATCCATAAGTTTGGCCCAGTTGCAATTCTCCACTTCATGTTTGTTTGACTGAATGGCACACTGAACGAAGGTGGCAAGATGGAGTTCGTCAACATCCCATGAAGAGTCGATATCGTAAGCTGCTTCGGTATAGATGGTGTCAGGATACGGTCCCGTAAAGACCAATTCCTCTCCGAAGTAACCCAGCAGATTGTCCCTGAATGCCTGCTCGAACACTGAACCCGACCAGAGATGAGTTCCGGGAACGTTGTCTTCCACCAGGATAGGCCAGAGATTCATTATAGCAGTCCACTCCGGATCTTCTTCGGCAATAATTCGGAAGCTGAGTGTTCCAGAAACAGCATTGCCGTTTCTAGCAACATCAATGGCGATAATGGCTGGAACAGCAATTCTCTGATTGTAGAGCGTCTGCAGGTTTCCTGCGCTTGCATTCAGAATTCCATCAATCTTGAAAGTGGGAACTCCACTTACTCCATACTGAGCCTTGCGAACATTCTGATCTGTGGGATTAGCAAGGTAGATAGGATCATTTGGGTTAGGCCAGTTCACATGCGGTCTGATAACACAAAGATTTCCAGATGAAATATTCGCGTTGATAAAAGCGTTTACCTGGGGCTCTGCACTCCAGCATGGACCACAACCGCTGTTTGTGAAATCTTCAAAGAGAACAACTCTTTCAGCTGCCATTGATGCTGTAGCCAGAATCACAAGCAACACAACTACGAAACCGTTTCTCATCATTACCTCTTTCCAATAACGTTTCCCTGCTAAACTGCAGCTCAATAATAGGGCTATTTCACATATTAAGCAAGTTGTATTCTGTCATTATGAGCTTCATCTTTTTGGAAACATCTACCTGTTATGTCTTTAATCCCCGGGAAAAACGTATTGACAATTCAAGGGTAAATTCCTATAAATTGAACCCGGTTCTGAGTGGAGAGGTGTCCGAGTTGGTCGAAGGAGCACGGTTGGAAACCGTGTGTGGCGTCATGCGTCACCGAGGGTTCGAATCCCTCCCTCTCCGCCATAGCTGGAAGGTGACGGGCTCCGTAATGCAGGGCGGTCCACTCCTTCCCAGTACCCCGCTCGAATTTGCCCCCGTGCTCTGAAAACGACAACGTTGTTTTAGCTGTACATAAATCCATTAACTGGGGGGTGCTTCTAATGGCTGATGCTTTCACAAGTGAAACATACAATGCCTTGTGCAGGGATGCCGAAGGCTATCTTGCTCGCGGTCTGGCTGAACAGGCCAGAGAGTTGCTCCTGAAAGCAACCAGTTTGATAGGAACAAGGGCTCGTGCAAGAAGTCTTCTTTCGGATGCATGCATGCAGCTTACCCTATGGGATGAGGCAAAGTCTCAACTGGAAGCACTGGCAACGCTTGAAGTTGATAATATTTATACCCACTTCAGACTTGGGCAGGTTCTTGAGGAAACTTGCGAGTATGAACTCGCCAGGGATAATTTCCGCGTCGTTCTTGATATGAATCCAGATCACCACGGAGCTAAGGTTGCCCTTTCCAGGCTGGAAAAAATTTCAAATGAGCCTTCCCATCCAGAGCCCCCCTCTTTTACCGAGGGGCAGCAGATTTTTGCTTACTCTGATGAAGATAATGGGGTTTTTGCAGGAGACCCTTCTGGAGGGATTGATGAGCTGTTGAATACCATTGGAATGGGGGAAAAGAAAGATGTGCCCGGTGTAGAGGATCTTCTGAGTTCTATCGGGATGAACCATAAGGAAGAAAAAGAGAAAGAAAAACCTGCAGTTGATTTTGCTTCAATTTTTGGAGGCTCTGAACAAAAGGATGACACCGCAGCAGAGAGCCCTCTATCCGATGTATTCAGTGAAAAGAAACCAGAGCAATCCGTTCTTGAAACAACAGATATCGGCACCATATTTGGCGGCAGTGAGCCTGAAACTCCAG
>JAGLOJ010000139.1 GCA_023139045.1 Candidatus Sabulitectum sp. | reverse complement strand
CAATGTATTCACTGTAAGTGCTGTAAGTATAATCAGAGCGGATCAGTTACTTAGTGACTCTCCCCGCTATGAGCTCTCAACCGACGGAAGAAGTTTCGGCAGTGTTGACTCAGGCAGAGCACGATATGTCAGAGTTTACAATGTTGCAGGAGCCTCCGAGATTGAGATAATCGGAACAGGTACCGAAGAAAACTCAGCTTTGATTGAGATTCAGCGAAGTGCAGACAACAGCTACCGGATAGCTGCTGTTGAATCGGGTACTCCTATCACAGCAACAGTATTCGACCTTTCAGGCAGAAGTGTCTGGAACAGCACATCCTTCACTGGTGAAATACTGTGGAACAGGTGCAGTTCCTCGGGGAATACTGTTCCTGCAGGTGTCTACCTGATCATGGTTGAGTCCGATGATATGGAAACCTTTACTTCAAAGGTGATTGTAAGGTAACTGCAGAAGCAGTAACCACCGAATAATCACAGGAATAACATGCCAGCCCCTGCCGAAAGGCGGGGGCTGGCTGTATTATTTTTCCGGGGTTGCTTCGGTAAGTATGTTCCCTGCCATGAGGAATTCTAAAAGAAAAACATCTGAGCTGAGAGAAACCTTCAGAATTTCAATAACCGAGGGAGTTTACTCTCAGGTTTACACCAGCCTTGCAGGATCAGGGTCTGTATTCCTGACAAAGCTGCTTGTGATGCTTGGCGCTTCTTCAATTCAGTTCGGCATCCTTTCTGCCACAGGGCAGATATTCCTTGTGCTTATGCCTCTGGGGGCTCTGGTTACAAGAAAACTTACACTGCACAAGTCGGCAACTGTCAGGTGGGCTGTGGCCGGAAGGGCTCTTACGCCCCTTCTGGGGGTTCTTCCACTGTTTCTGTCTGATCGGATATCTCTTACTGCAGTTCTGGCAGTTTTCGCTGCTTCAACAGCTCTGCTGGCTGTGTCTGCAAACATCTGGGCTGGATGGATGGCGAGGATGGTTCCTCTCAGAATCAGGGGAAGATTCTTTGCCAAGAGAAATGCTGTTCTGCTCTCGTTTGGTCTTTCGACAGCATTTCTGCTTGGTCTGCTTGTAGACAATTTCAATAATGATCCTGCTGCGCTGCGCCTTGTTATGGCAGGGCTTTTCCTGATTGCAGGTGTCATCGGTCTGATCGGTTTGAAAATACTCTCGAGGCAGCCGGAAAGACCGGCGGAAACAGCCAACATGCCGGCTCTGAAATTATTCAAAGAACCATTTAAAGACAGTAATTTCAGAAAGCTGTGTGTGTTCGGTGGATGGTGGATGCTTGCGGTGGGTATTGGTGCCCCTTTCTGGCAGCCTTTCATGATCGAGGTTCTCAGGATGGGTGTTACAGAGATGCTTCTTTACGGAATGACCAGCACCATCGGATCTATCCTTACGCTGAAATACTGGGGTAGATTTATCGACAGGTACGGAAACATCGCCGCAATGAAGCTGGCAATTGGCATTGGAACTGTCGTACCTTTTGCCTGGCTCTTCGTTACCCCTGACTCCATCTGGATCATATTCATAGAGTCTCTGATAGCCGGCAGCATGTGGGGGTGTGTTGGCATTGTCACAGCGAACCTTGTTCTGGCAATCGCTCCGAAGGAGAAGGCTCAGATTTATTCCGGTCTCTTCGGTGCATGCTGCGGTGCCGGCCTTATAATTACCATGCTGGCCTCCGGTATTTTCATGCCGGCTCCGTTGCAGATTGCAGGCATGTCTCTCCACCCCATGCAGGTGCTCTTTCTGATCACTGCATTTGTAAGATTCAGTGCGCTTATCCCGCTCTCCCGGGTGAAAGAGCCCGATGCAGTACCGCTCAATGTGGTTCTTGGAAAGCTGAGGTTATGGAGCAAAGTACGGTTCCTCAATCTCCGTGTAACTCTAAGCAGAGAGAAGCCGAAGAAGTAGAACTTCAGAACTTCTGTTATGTTAAGCTCAACATAACAGGTGTTATGTTAAGCGGAATGATATGTGGAGCATGCGTGTTTCCGTCTCCTGCTAGCCTCATGCGAATAGTTTGTAGAGTTCCCTCGGCTTAACATAGTGCTGCCTGGCGTGAGAGTCCTTTGAGGAAATTCAGTACGCTCGGATCGTGCCAATGGAGGTTCTCAGGTACTCCCGTCCGAGGAACGGTCGGAGAAGGGCATGCCTCAAGCGCTTTGCGCTTCATCTCAATGTCGATATCGATGTATAGGCTTGTAGTCTTGATGTCAGCATGACCAAGCCATTCCTTGATCACGAAAATGTCAATGCCCGACTGGATCATATGAAGGGCTGTTGTGTGCCGATAGGTGTGGGGAGTGACATCTTTGTCCACCAGGGAGGGGCATTTTTTCGCAGCCAATTTAGCATATTTGGATACAATGTAGTCTATGCCAAACCGAGTGATTCGCTTGCCGCGGGAGTTGAGAAACAGCGCATCTTGCTCAATCTTCGCTTGCTCGCGCAGTTTCAGGTAGTGTTGAATTGCTACAATGGTTTCCTCGTACAGTGGTACAATGCGCTGCTTTCGCCCCTTTCCGGTGAGGAGAACCTGCATGGGCGTTTCCATTCGCAGATTTGACACATCCAGGCCAATCAGTTCTTGAACGCGGGCACCAGTGTTGTAGAGCATCATGAAGAGTGTCTGATCCCGTGCGCCCTGAAGCGTTTCGGGATTGACCATGCCAAGGATTTCCTTGACTTCATCATTGTCAAGCGTCGCAATCACTTTGTGTTCCGTTTTCTTGGCGCTAATGGCGCAAACACGTTCGCACACTGCCGTCAACATGGGTTCCTGTAGTGCCAGGAAACGGAAGAAAGTCTTGATGGTCCCGAGTCTCTGGTTACGTGTCTTTGGAGCATTGCCGCGATCCTGCTCAAGATGATCCAGGAATTCTAGGATGAGCTGCTCGCCGATCCTCTCCACGTCGAGCTTGTCGAAGCTTACACCGATGCATTCGCAAGCGTAGTTGAGTAGCAATCTGATACAGTCGCTGTAGGATGCAATGGTGTTCGGTGAGTATCCCTTTTGGTTAGCTAAGTAGTTGCGGAAGAAGCTGATAATAAGTGGACCGAGGTTCATCATGGCCTATTCTCCCTTACTGTTGTCAGTGAACCTGACATGAAAACGTTGGGCTGCCTGTTCGAGCAGCCGCGATGTGATATGAATGTACACCTGTGTGCACTCTATGTTTACGTGACCCATGGCCGTAGCCAGGATAGGCAACTTGGTATTCACATCCTCTCCTTCGTCGTACCATTTGAGCAAGCAGTTGCACGCGGCAGTGTGACGCAAGTCATGAAGTCTCGGCGGTTGCTGTACGTCACGGTCGATTCCGCACTGTCTGACCATCTGCCGAAAAGTTTGAGCGGCTGTTGAGTACTTAAGGCGTGTGCCGGATGTAGTCGTTGCCGTGGTGAGAAAGAAGGGAGTATTTACGCCAGAGGGCTCGTAGGCGGTTCTTTGTCGCAGATATTTCTCAACGGCTTGGAGCGTGGAAGGGGCCAATACCACATAACGCTCTTTGCCGAACTTTCCTCTGTGTACGAAGAGTGATCCGCAGCTGGTGTCTATGTCTTTGATATCCAGAGCCAAAGCCTCTGCGATGCGCAATCCGGTGACATAGAGCAGCCCGATAAGCATGTAAAAGCAATGCGACCGCAATGACCCAGTCGGTCTAAGAGTCTTCGCATTGCGCAACAGCATAGCGATGTCATGCGACGAGTACAGATACCAGCGGGGAAGGGAAGGACGCTTGGTATTTAGTTCGTGCAGAACATAGCTTCCTGGAGCAAACTGATGCAGATAGCGCGAGAAAACACGGATGATTGACAGCCGATTGTAACGCGTATTCGGTGCTTGCTTAGCAGTATCAACAACATAGGCATCAACGATCTGGCGGTTCAGGGTGGTCTGATTGTGTCTCTGTTGGGAAAGAAACCTGTCAAAGTAGCGCAAACACACAGCTTGGGCCGTGTAGTCGAATCCCTCAATTCGCTTGTATGTCACGAAGTCGGTCATCGCCTGGGCTAATGAGCTGTGAAATGTGGGAGTTCTTTTCATCATTCTGCCTCCTCTGGCCAAGGCAGAGCCGCTTCCCTGAGAGCAATAAAGTCGACCTTACTGTAAATGAACGTGCTGGACAGATCGCGATGTCCAAGCATATCAGCGATGTACTTGAGCGGGATCTTCCCGGTCAGGCGACGCGCGAAGGCGTGACGAAAGGAGTGCGTCCCACGCGAGACACCTTCAGGAAGTTCAACATTGATTTCTCGTAGACGACGAGCGATAACCCCGGAAAGCGAGCCCGACTTCCTGAACGGATGAAACGGCGGCCGTGAGGTAAGGAAGACTTCTAGGTGGGGTGTGCTGTTCGGACGCTCGTCGCGGATGTATGCAAGGAGGCTACTGCCCACCTGCTGGGTAAGATGCTGGACAACAGCCCTTCCCCCTTTGACTGCACGGAAGTGTATGTGGTCTTTGGCCCAGTGGATGTCGTCAAAACGCAGACGCCGGATCTGGATCCCGCGCACACCATACGTCGCCAGCAGATGAATGATGGCTAAATCTCGCAATCTGACCCGCGACTCTCGGGAGTCGATGCTCTTCAGGAGAAGGGTAATCTTTGCATCATCGATGCCTTTGGGAACCGATGAAAGTCTCCAGCTACGAAATGCTGGGACGGCAGCCGACAAGTCGCAGGATACGTATCCCTGATAGTAACAGAACCTCAGGAAGCTCCGGAGCGAAGCCTGTAACCACCGTAGCGATCCCTTACCGTGGTTCTCGGCATACTTGAAGACGAACCGCTGAACCCGCATGGTATTCAATGAAGCAAACAACTCGGCGGGTGTTGAAAAAGGCTGGGCCTCAAGAAAACGGGCAATATATAGGCGCTGCTCCAAGATGGTCTCCTCCGCAAGATCGCGCACGCGACGAGCGAAGTTACCATATTCATCAAGCAGCTCTGACAGAATGGTCGGTGGTCGAACTGGCTTTCCACCCAATTTTTTTCTCCGATACAACATAAGTACCTCCTTCACTATCTTGCTTAACACCTAGAATTAAGATGCATACGGGAAGGACAATATGTTGAGTCCGAAATGAAAAATTTGCAAACCTGGAGCCTGTCTCATCATCTCTCATGCGAGACTCCGAATGATCCGCCAGTTATGCGAACCAGCATCGCCATGCGGAGGTTCTATTCAGCACGTCATTTATTGTATGGATTTCTCAGAAAGTGTAAGGAGCCGATGGAAAGACGAGTTTAATTCCTTGGCTTCACTGTGTAATGAACCAGCGCTGCCGCTGCGGGGTTTGTTTGGGACAGTGCTACAATCATCGCGTAAATGTCGAACCAAGCAATAGGCTTGATTGAGAACCGGTTGGTTACTCCACATATCATTCCGCTTAACATAACTTCTGTTATGTTAAGCTCAACATAACAGGTGTTCTGAAATTCTCTTCCCTGTCGCACCTTGCTTGTAAATCATTTTCGAATATGTTTAAGTTTCTTGCAAGCAATGGAGGTGGAAATTGAAGAAAAGTCGATCATCAGGACAGAAGAGGAAATCACCCGGAAACAGCACTAAGTCTTTCTTTTCGAGAAAAAAAGAGAGAACAGCTTCTGTAAAAAAACCACAGGGCGATCCCGGGCTGAAGAATCGTTTTGTTAAGCCTCCGCATAACCCGGAAACAAAATACCGTGATCAGGATAACGACAGCGACACTGATGACAACAGCAATGACTATGAATATAAGCAACGAACTTCTCGGAGCTCCGGAAGTGGCTGTTTGGGTTCCATTGCCGGATTGGTAAAGTTCATTGTTTTTACGATACTCGTGATTGCAGTTATCCTGATTTTCAAATGCAGCTGATCTTTTCTCAGTGAGGCTCCGGCGTAAGCCGGAAGTATCTTTCAGCTACAATATTCGCCTGCACCCGGGGCCTGTGATCTCACTTCTCCCGCCGAGAAGTGGAATTACCTGAATTTGAGTGCCTATCCGCTCTTTGAGGGCCGATACATGAGATATTACTCCTATGAGTTTTCCGTCCTGCTGCAGCCCGGCAAGCGTCTCAAGGGCTGTATCAAGCGCTTCCTCATCAAGGGTTCCGAATCCTTCATCAAGAAACATTGAGTCAATCTGCACATTCCGGCTGGACATACGGGAAAGACCAAGGGCCAGAGCAAGGCTTACAATAAAGCTCTCTCCGCCTGAAAGGTTCTTTGTGGAGCGGATTTCACCGGCCTGGTAGTTATCCAACACATTCAGGCCCAGAGGATCATCGCTTTCCCTTGTCAGGAGATATCTGTCGGTCATTTTCTGCAGCTGCTGATTCGCATAACTGATCATCACTTCAAATGTAAGCCCCTGGGCAAAGTTCCTGAATGCATTGCCACTGGCTGAGCCAATCAGGGAATTCAAGTTATCCCACCGGGAACACTCTTTCTGCTGAGCTTCAATCTGCTGAAGTCGTTTTTGCTGCCTGTGTTCTGTAAGGCGATTCTTCTCAAGTAATTCTGTGATGCCGCCAATCTCCCTGAGAAGGGTATCCAGATTTGCTGTATTCTCAATCTGTTCACTCTTCAGTAATTCAATTGGCTTGGCAGTAATATTCTTCCCCTGTTCAGTTTTCAATAGTTCTTCACTGTTTCTGGTTGCTGTTTCAATCTCTATCTGCTGATTTGACAGTTCTTTTGATTTCAGTTCCAGTTGCTTCCGCTGTGCTTCAGGAAGACAGGCTGCATTGTAAGCGGCTTCATCTGTAAAACCGGAAAGAGCAAGACGGCTGTGAAATACTTCCCTGCTTAACTTCAACTGTTCGGCTCTTTGAAGAGCTTTCCTCTCTGTTTCTTCCGCCAGTCTTTTCTGTTCACCAATTCTCTTTTCAACACTGTTGTGATCTCCGAGAGACTTCTTCAGTGATTCCTCTGCCTCAGTGACTGCCAGAGACAAGCGTGATTCTTCCTCTTCCGGGCTCCTGCTGCCGAACAGTGTTTTCCTCTCAATCTCAAGAGAATTTCTTTCTGTTACTAATTTATTAAGGTTTGCTCTGTGTTTTTCCAGCTCTTTCCCTGTTTTCTCAATCTGTTCAGTCTGGTTTTCTGTCTGAAACTTTAGGAAAGAAATATTCTTCTCCAGTTCCTGTTTCTTTGCAGTGCGCTCCAGCCAGCGGTCTCGACGAGATGTTAAATCAATTTGAATCAAATCCATTGAATCCAGAGGCAGCTTTTCAATTCCATAAAATGAGACACTTTTAAGAGTTGCTTCCTGTGCCTGTTTCAGCTCCTCTGAAAGGTCTTCCAGATATTTACGGCTCCGCGTAACATCCTGCCCGGTCGATTCCTTTGTGTTGAGAGCTGCGGCAACCATCCTCTCTTCATTTATCACCGTTTCTTTTGCAGCTTCAACTGATTCTCGAATGTTTGAAATTGCTTTCTCAATTGTCTCTGCTTTCTGAACTACCTCTGTATTCCTGTCCAGCATATCTCTGGTTTTTTTTAGAAATGCTTCTATTCCACTGCTGGATACATCAATGGGAAGAACAGTAAGTCCCTCTTGAATCTCATTCCTGCCCTTTTTGATTTTTCCTGCAAGTTCCTTTTTGCGGCTGTCAGACTGCTCAATATCCTTCTGATTACCAGCCTGGTCGATTCTCAATTGAGAAAGTGAATCAGACGCTTCCCTGAGATTCCTTTCAGCGGAATTCAGTTCTGCTTCTGTTCTGCTCATCTCGGGAATGTTACCCTCTGCATAGGGATGTTCCTCTGAACCGCAAAGAGGACAAGGGGTTCCATCCTGAAGTTGATGTCTTGCCTCTTCAAAGTTCTTTATCCTCAATTCCATGGAAAGCTGCACCCGGTAGAGATTCACTTCTTTTTCAAGAAATGAATGTTTTTCATTCTGCCCATTTATATGACCGACCAGTAGTTGTTTAACGGTATTGAGATCATCACGGAGTGCCTGTTTCTGCTTCAATTCTTCTTCAAGGAGTGCAACTGATTTCGTGGCCTCCGTGATTCTCTCAAGAACAGCTTTACGCTCTCTAAGATCAACCATTGAATCACGCCAGCTGCTTATCTCGCGGTTATCCAGAAGATTCTCCAGATTATTGATCTGTTCATTTTTTCTGCCCTGAATTTCTGTCAGCACTTTCTTACACTGCTTTTGCTTTTCCATCTGATCATTGAGAGCTTCTACGGATTCAGTCTGAAGTCTTTCAGCAGAGACAAGATCACCAGTCTCTTTCTGATGCTTATTGCCCAGTTCCTGCAAGGCATTGAACCGGCCTCTGATTCCTGCAAGATGCTCCACCAGTCGGCCATCGGCACTGGTATCTGCAAGAAGATCCCCCATCTCGGCGTGGTTTTTCTTCATTTCAGCCAGTGCCGCAACATCTTCCCTGTTCTTTTTCTTTACAGTATTCAGATCCCCTTCGCTCTCTGCAGCTGCAAACTCCAGTTCAATAATGGGAGCTTCTTTTTCCATCAGGATAAGATCAAGTTTTCTTGTTTCCCTTATTGCAGGCAGTGTTTGCTTCTGATCCTCTTTCCTTTGATCCAGAGTATCTGATGAGAGTTTTCTGATGATTTCAGTTCGATCCGATTCCTGCTGAAGCCCGGGTAACTGCATATTCAGCATTTCAAGATACCGGTGCTCTTTTTCCTGTTCTTCCCGGAGCAGAGTCAGAGCTGAATAATCTCCACCCAGCTCCAGCGCCTGCCTGGCCAGCAGAAGAATTTTCTGCTGTGGCTTGAAATTTTCCCTGCGAATAGCCAGCTCTTCTTTTCTTTGCTTCAGTTTCTCTATTTCCTCTACGATGAGCATCTTCTTTTCAAGCCAGGCAATCGCCAATCTGCTCTGCTTAATCATCTCTTTCAGTCGGATTTCTGTAAGGTTTTTTGCTTTGAGGCTTGTATTCAACTCCTCGAGATCTCCTTCACCAAGAAGCTGCATTCCTGCAACCTCTGCCTGGAGAACATCAAGCTTGCTTTTCTCATCGGATCTGAGTTCATAAACTCGACTGGAAATTCTGCTGTAAATCTCTGTACCTGTAATTTTTTCCAGAATGGAAGCACGATCACCGGAGACTGCCTGAAGAAATGCAGCAAAGTCTCCCTGAGCAAGAAGCATTGATCTTGTAAAACGAAAGAAGTCCATACCGGTGAAAGACTCGACCCTCTCAGTTACTTCACGGAGTTTTGTTGCTATCAATTCTCCGGTGGCTGCGTTTGATATTTCGTGTTTCGGGCTTTGAAGAGCTCCCTGGGGGCTTTTTTTCGCCCGATGCTGACTCCAGGTACAACAAAATCGGCCTTCCCCTGTTTCAAAGGTAACCTCTGCAAAACACTCACCGGTCTGCCTGGACATTATTTCGTTCTCATTCTTGCTCAGCCACTTCAGACGGGGCGTTCGTCCATACAGTGCCAGACATATTGCATCCAGAATTGTTGATTTTCCGGAACCGGTAGGCCCCGTAATTGCAAAGATGCCCTCAGCAGTGAAAGCGGGATTCCTTAGATCAATCTCCCATTCACCGGCAAGGGAGTTCAAGTTCATAAATCTTACAACATGTATCTGCACAACTGACTTTCCTATTCCTTCTGTGTATCTTCTTCAACAAGAGAATTAATGGCTTCCCTGTATGTGTGAACCAAATCTCTGCGCTGTTCTTCCGGTACTTCCGCTGCATCCATTCGCTTCTCAAAAACTTCCCCTGCACTGAGATTATCAAGGGTAGTTACATCTTGAACCATGTCCAGCACATGGTTCATTACTCTGAGGTTGGTCACTCGAAGAATTTCCATGTTGGTGGAAGATACAGCCTCGTTCAGACGATTCTGCAAATCTCCCATCAGCTCGGAACCGTTGTACTCCACCTGCAACCAGGCACTGCTATCCATTCTTGAGAGTTGCAGAATTCTGCCGCTGATCTCATCCCAGTTACCTCGAATCCGTTCAAGCTGCTGAAACACAGGAACCTTTTCAAGACTGACCTCTGCCTTTCTGCTGCTGAAGTCAATCAGGCAGATGCTTTTTTCCTGAGAGGCTTCGCCAAAACCCATTGGTATTGGTGATCCGCTGTAGCGCATGGTTTCCAGACCAGCAACTTTCTGAGGAATATGGAGGTGACCAAGTGCCAGATAGTCAATACACTCTGGAAACATTTCTGAACCGACATGAGCCAGAGACCCCACATAAAGTTCTCGTACACCATCTCCGTCAATGGTTCTTGCTCCTGTCGTGAACAGATGCCCCATTGCCACAATGGGAATGCTGCCGCCAAGCTCCTGACATTTCTCATCGGCAAGACTGCAGACAGCAGAATAGTGACCTTGTATACCATCCATGATCTTCCGCTTCTTGTCGTCGATACTTTCACCTGCCTCAACTTTCCTGATGTCCCGATCCCTCAAATAGGGTACCGAACAGATGATCAGCTCAGGTATACCGTTGTGATCCTTAAGAACCAGCACCTCATCACTGATGTTCTCCGTTATCGAACCGATTACATGAACATTAAGAGTTCGCAGAATCTCACTGGGAGCAGTGAGAAATGTGGGGGAATCGTGGTTACCGGCTGTTACTACAACATGCCGGCAGGGTGAAGCAGCAACCCGGCAGAGGAATCGATAGTAAAGCTCCTGAGCCCTGTTACCGGGAGTACTGGTATCAAATACATCTCCCGACACAAGAAGAGCATCAACCTCCTTGCGATGAATTGTTCCTTCCAACCAGTTGAGGAAGGCATCAAATTCGTCATACCGCTTTCGTCTGTAAAGCTTTCGACCAATATGCCAGTCGGATGTGTGAAGTATTCTCAAAAAGTCCTCCAGGCAAGCTGCTTTTTCAGACACACAAGTTCAATGCCATAGTATAGCAGATTGTGCCGATCATATAGAGGGAGTTTTTTGAAAGCTGACTGCTTCATCTGCTGCCAGGTAAGACAGTCGCTGGACATCGTTTTTATAAATTGTTTTCTAATATCGCTTTGATAGTCTCCAGTTGCAGGCGAATTAGTAATGACCAACTTTGCCCATTGCCTTTGCTTTATTCACCAACACATTGAATGCAATAATTCCGAATATTAATGCCCCTACATTTGCCATTATCATGTACATTGTATCCTTTTGTGCTATTATTGTAGCTATTGACTCGTGATTAACAACAATTTTTCGCAATACTGATATTGTCCATGTAATTGGCAAAATATGGGCAAAGTGCTGAATCAAAGGAGGAAGCGCCTCTATAGTAACAACTGTGCCACTAAAGAAAAGAAAGACATAGCTTAGAACACCTGGCAGAGATTGTGTTCTTTTGTAGATCAGGGTTAACCCAGCAAGACCAAACCCCAGACCAATAAAGCCAATAATTCCAATAACACCTATTGCTGCTATTGCAAGCCACATCAAACCATAGCTAAATATATGCTCGGCTACACCGAAGATATACGCACATATTACGAAAAATACAAGGCATTTTATCGAGGTGAATATAACAGTTATAAAGGCTTTAATGAGAAATATTTCTGTTATTTTACCTCTTGACATCATGATTTGCTCAAGGGTTCCCATTTTTGCTTCGTCTTCAAATGCCATAGTAAGATAGCTGAGAGCTCCCGTTCTAACATGCCAAAGAAGTACACCGATAAGAAGACTCATTATAGCGTCGGGGGTAGGATCACTCTGTTGAAACGTATAGAATATTCCTAGAAATAGGAGCAGAGTGGTTATTGAATAAAATACAGTATTAATCCAGTAATACTTAATTTCTTGAAGGAACATAAGCCATTCGGCTTTGATGATCAAGAGATACTGGCTCACTTTACACCTCCTTCAACAATGTTTAGAAATATCTTGTCCAGTGTGTGACTAATACGTTCCATTTTATGGACCTTCAATTTTGACACCCATCTATCTATAAATTGATCGTACTCTTTTAGTTGTACAATAAATGAATACTTATCGTCCTTTATTAAAGTTCCAATACCATCCTCCAGTTGCCTGAAGAATGTTAGCCATTCTGTATCATCGTCTTTAAGCACCAGTATTTCGTATTCTTCTGCCACATTTAATATCTGAATGAGATTACTAGTGCTATCACAAGCTATTATTTTTCCATTATTTAGTATTGCTACCCTATCACTTATTTTTTGCACAAAATCCAGTTTATGTGATGTTATAAAAATGGTCTTCTTTTCTACCAGGCACATTTGCTCAAGTAGCCTACTTATTGATATAGAGGATTCAATATCCAAACCAAGAGTTGACGCCCCCGACAAATCAATCCTTCACACAGCTTGCCTCACCGGTCTGAGTACCAACCAATCTGCGTTTATTTTGCTGCGACCAATAAACCGCACCCACAGAGACCGTTTCAGCCCGAATATATACGATAGGCCCTTGATTACACCTTTACCGAGGTGTTGGCATAGCCCAGCCATCAGTTGTCTAACATATTCGCGTGCTTTTTTGGTTTTAGCTGCCTGAAGAATATTCCAACCAGCCATCCTGAGTATCATCGCCTGGTACACACTTCCTTTACCACGAACTCGCAACCTGCTCATTCCGGTTCG
>JAGLOJ010000138.1 GCA_023139045.1 Candidatus Sabulitectum sp. | reverse complement strand
GCGCGCTACGAATCCTTATTCGTTCGGTTACTATTTTGCTTCGGGTTTCCCTGATCCAAATAATCCAGACAAGGCTCAGATTATGCTATCGCAGAACCTCTGTCAATTCTCCGGGCAGATCCGGACATGCTCTGATGATGCTATCGCAGAACCTCGGCTAATTCCCCGATCAAAGCGAAAAGAATAGTGAACGACAATTACTGAACTGGGTGGCCTTATTCCCAGCGGTGAAGACAATTACTCCTGCGAGCTAAAATTCCGAACAATCCGGACAAATGCTCTGGTAATTGCTGACGCAGGGCTCTGGTTGCTCCCCGATCAAAGCAAAAAGAATAGTGGACGACAATTACTGAACTGGGTGGCCTATTCCCTGCAGTGAAGATAATTACTCCTGCGAGCTGACATTCCGAACAATCCGGGCAAACCGGAAAATGCTCTGATGATGCTGTCGCAGAACCTCGGCTGATTCATGAACCAAGACAATTTCCGAATGATACTCCAGCAAACCCTTGTGATTGATAAAATTGGATATTATCATTCTCTGGTAAACTGGAAAAAGACACAAGACAACAAAAAACCGAACAAAGGGCTGCAGCAGTATTGCGTCACTAAGCGGCTAATAGGTCTTTGCAATCTGCTGAGCCCAGGCGTTATGCAATAGAGAATTAAAGGAGGCACATGCAGAAGTATCTAGTAGAAATCTTGGAATGCCCTAAATGTCACGGCAAACTTGACTGGGATATCACGGAGCAATCAGACGACCGAATCGAATTAGCGGAAGCTCGCTGTCTAGACTGTTCCAGTACGTATCCTGTTAGAGATGGAATTGGAGTATTCCTGACTACTGATTTAGAGCGAAATGATCTTTGGGAGCAGTCAGACAATGGGTTGGATCAGTTACTGAAACAGTATCCTGAAATTGAAAAAAGACTCATGGATGTACCTCTCGATACCCTCGGGCCAGTTGATCAGCATTTTAGAGGTGGCGTACACTTAAGTCGGGGAGAAAGAGAAGCAGCAACTGCTGCTTTTTCCATTGCCAATAAGGGACTGTATTCGGTGGAGACAATGAAATGTACAGAAAACCAAATGGATTACTTGATCAATGAAGTTTCTCAATCCGACAGCCCCATTGTTGATCTGTCTTCAGGAGTGTGTGGACTAGCAAATAAGATGTTGAAGGATCTGCCAAATATGATTGTTGTGACAGATTTCAGCCCCACAGTATTAGTGAAGAATCGGAAAAGGCTTATGGAGCAGGGCTTATACAATCGAGTTAGCTTGCTGGCCTTCGATGCTCGTCAGACACCATTTACGAACAATTCTATTTCATTGCTTACAACATTAGCCGGTCTTAACAACATCGAGAATCCTGGGAAGCTACTTGAGGAACTGTATAGAGTAGTTAATGGCAAGTTCCTTGCAATTTCTAACTTCTACCCAGAAGATGACAAGGAAAATGGTGCAGTGATTGAAGCTGCTGGTTTAGCAGAAACGCATTATAGGGATAGACTATTAAAAAACTTTCGTAACGCTGGATGGGCAATCGAGATAAAGAACTCCTGCACAATAAAGATGACCCCCGCGCCTCCCGGTGTTGTCTTAGAGGGCGCACGAGTAGATGGCTTGCCGGTGCAAAGTACATTTTTGGAGCATTGTGTTCTATTGGGAACCAATGCATAACAATCAAATGCAGTAGAACAGTGAGCTTCATCATTTACAAGCTGGGGTAACACTGTCTACTGATTTGAAGCGTTATGCAAACAGTCAGAAACATGCAAATGAAGGAAATGCAAACCGGACAAAGGGTTTCAATGATTACTTGGCATGATTTATCAAATGAAAGAACTTTTTAAAAATCCAACTCACATACAGTCATATTGGAGTTCAGGTTAAATCCACTATTTTTATAAAACTCCAGAGCAGCAAGGTTCCCTTTTCCTACCAGTAGCTTCACAGTATTGATATTCATTTTGCGAAGTTCGCTTTTGCAGAAATCTATCAATCCTTTTCCAGCAGCCATGTTTCTGTATGGTTTTAACACATAAATCCAGTTTATAAAGCCAATACTACTTTCCTTATCAACATCATACATCCATGTAAGGTCTATTCTTCCAACAATCTCTTCCTTGTGTTCGGCAATCAGCAATTTGTAGTTCTCAATATCCTCTATTCTATTTCTAAACAAATGTACTCTAAACTTTTCCTCATCAAAATCACCGAGAAAGATGTGTCCCTCTGTCTGATAAGAACACTTCTCAAACTGAACTATTTTATCATAATGTGTGCTATTGGCTGTATAGTACAATACATTTTGAATCTCTTTTTCTTTTGGTTTTTTCACCTCAATGAAAGATTCATCCTTCTGAGACCATTCATAATATTTGTTCAAACTTCCTCCCTGCTTATCCTACCTTACCTGAGATATTTGTGGTGGAGTACACCATCCTTAAGGGTTTGAATATAATAGTTGTACGCGGATAAATGAAAAACTGAACGGAAGTGAGAATCAATGCATAACAATCAAATGCAGTAGTACAGTGAGCTTCATAATCGGCAATCAAGTAAACACTGTCTACTGATTTGAAACGTTGGGCTGGCGATTGTCACTGGTGCATTTGACTCAAAACAATCCGGACAAATGCTCTGTTTATGCTATCGCAGGATCCTCGGTCAATTCTCCGAACAAATAAAAGCAATGCTCTGTTTATGCTATCGCAGGATCCTCGATCTATTCTCCGAACAAACCAAAGCAATGCTCTGTTTATGCTATCGCAGGATCCTCGGTCAATCCTCCGAACAAACCAAAGCAATGCTCTGTTTATGCTGCCGCAGGATCCTCGATCAATTCTCCGAACAAATAAAAGCAATGCTCTGTTTATGCTGCCGCAGGATCCTCAGTCAATTCTCCGATCAAACCAAAGCAATGCTCTGATTATGCTGTCGCAGGATCCTCGGTCAATTCCCCGGACAGATCCGAGCAATAATCAAACCGGTATCCCTGGTTGATTCATAAAATAAAGCAAATCCCGAATATTACCTACGAGCAAGCCCTTGTGATTGGTGAAATTGGATATTATCATCTCAGGTAGCAGAAAAAAACAAGACTACAAAAGGCCCAACAATGGCATGAACTTGTCGCAGTCGCTTGTGTGCCAACATGTTACAGTCATAACTGTGCAAGTTATGCCAGGCGTTCCCGAGACATTTGCAGATTCTG
>JAGLOJ010000137.1 GCA_023139045.1 Candidatus Sabulitectum sp. | reverse complement strand
GGTTTAAAGTAAACTCACGCTAGATTCAGGTGAATTAGGTGAAACGGAAAAACTGACATGGTCGGTTTGCTCACTCATAGGCACTGAACCGGATGGATTTGTAACCCAGAAGTCAACATAATTGAATGAAGATTCAGTCCAGATAACAAGCTCATAGAGGTATGAAGAATCAAGACTTAAATCAATTGAGACAGTGTCTTCCATAAGAAGCATACCTGTAACAGGTTCATCAAAAAGTTCATCTCCGTAAGAGGTAAGAATATCAGTAGTTACAGTTAATTTCCGCAGGGCAATTTCTTCACCATTATCCATACCATACACAGATGAGAACAAAGCCAGCACGATAACAACAAAAACCAGAAACGATAACATTTTCGCTCCATTTCTATATCCCCTCGTCGAAAATATAACAGATGTTGTGTATGGTAACGCTATTGTTTAAGTTGCTCGATCAAACCTGCTGCCGGAGTACGGTCAGAAGAGAAGAAACGGGGCTGATAAAGGATCAGCCCGACAGCCTTTAAATAACCAGTCTTTCTCTTCCAAGTACAGCAACGGCATAATAGGCTGTGTTGCATGCAGCACCTTCAAACTCTGTACGAAGGCTGTATGTTTGATCAACTTCAGTTTCCGGATACACTTCACTGTATTTACTGCGATCACACAAATGCTGAATGCTGAAGCCTTTCTACTGATTCCGGTCAGTCAGATCCACCGTCCTGAAAGGAATCGGCAAGCGTGATCCAGGAATCTTCAGTAGCCCTGTATAGCCCTCCTGTGGAATCAAGACAGAGGATATCAAAGATTCCATTACCTGTACAAAGCAGATCAATATCCCACGGACCAGCACCGGGGCATGGTTCGTGGGTTGTCAGAACCAGCCCATCACCGGCAGAGTTTGAGTACATTCTTCCAGAGTCATCAAATGCCACCAGCAGAATTCCTCCGGTTTTATTCTCAACATAGGTTGCTATGTTCTGAATATTCCATTCACTTTCCAGTTCTTCAGTAGATCTCCATTCATTGTTGAAACAGACGTAAAGCAATCCGTCAGAACCGAGAACAATGGGATCCAATATATCATTTGATATGTCGTAATTGAAGGACATATCTCTGGCAGGAGCAGAGGGAAAAATCGGAAATGGAGTAGACCAGCTGCTGTCTGAATCATTGATGTAGAGATTACCTGCATGGTCAAGCAGGGCAAGCTGCAATACAGTGTCTGACAGCCGGAATACTGAACTGAGGGAAACTGCCGAGGCTGTATCAGGAGGCTCCATAAGTTCGTGCCACCGTTCTCCATTGGTCTGGAACAGTGTTCCCGTTGAATCGATTACGAAAACAAGAGCCTCATCGTCGGAGTCAATTCTGTTATGGAGCTGAACACAGAAAGGACCGGCACCAGGGCAGGGCTCATCCTCTGCCTGCCAGCGTTTCAATGTATAGGTGAACAGTACTCCGTCATTTCTCACTGCCATGACAAGTTTGTCGTAGCTGGTGTTCTGAACAGCATCAAGGCTGCCATCGGCCAGCACAGAGTTAACTGCGAATACAAGAAGACAGATAAAAGCATGTTTCATTGGTACATCCTTTTCTGGTTATTGATCACCTTGAATAACCAGGTAATTAAAACAATTGTAATAGAAATCAGGATAGAATTATACCGCTTCACGATCAAGAGCAGCATGTGCAGAATAATCTGCAGCAGAAACTGTAACCTTTCGAGACTGCAGGTGTATCTGTATCGTAATATAATGCGAGAAACACCTTGTTCAAAATGTATTTCGTCATATATTACGAAATACAGGAAGGATGAAGTGGTGCAGATTTCAAATCGGTTATCGGATAAAGCTGTCCTGGAAGAACTGGCACAAAGACTGGTCCGTTGTCGAGTAGCACTTAACTTAACCCAGGAAGAGGTTGCCGAGTCTTCAGGAATGGGGAAGCGAACTCTTGAAAGAATAGAATCCGGTGAGGATTTCCGGGTATCCAACCTTATCAGATTGCTTAAAACTCTTAAAATGCTTGATGCATTGGATGAGTTGATTCCTCCGGAGCAGATCAGCCCGGTTCAGCTTCTTGATATGAAGAAAAACAGGAAGAAAAGAGCCTCCACCAGCAGAGAAACTCGCAATAAGGAACCATGGCGCTGGGGTGATGGAAAGTGACCACACTGGCCGAGGTAAAACTCTGGGGCAGCAGAATCGGTGCAGTTGCTTTAGGTGATAATTCCAGAACAGCCACTTTCCAGTACGATCAGAGGTTTTCTCACAGCGGGATTCAGGTCTCTCCTCTTATGATGCCGCTTTCAAATCAATTGTACTCATTTCCAGAACTCCCCGGGGATTCATTTCATGGTTTACCAGGGCTGCTGTCCGACTCATTACCTGACAGGTTCGGTAATGCTCTGATTAACAGCTGGTTGGCACTTACGGGCAGAACTCCTTCTTCATTCAACGCTGTAGAGCGTCTCTGCTATACCGGAAACAGGGGTATGGGAGCTCTGGAATTCAGCCCGGTTACAGGCCCGGAACCTTCAAAGAAAAAAAACCTTCATGTGGATGAACTTGTAAGCCTCGCTTCAGAAATACTGAAGAACAGAGAAAATTTGAACACTGTTATAGGCAAAGAGTATTCTGAGGACGCTCTGACAGAAATTCTCAGAGTAGGTACTTCGGCAGGCGGGGCCGGGGCAAAGGCAATAATTGCATGGAATCCTGACACAAATCAGGTAAGATCGGGACAGATCAATGCAGGAGATGGATTTCAGTACTGGCTTCTTAAGTTTGACGGAGTTTCAAACAACAAAGACAGGGAGTTGGATGACCCCAAAGGATACGGAATCATCGAGTTTGCCTATTCAGAAATGGCTAAGAGCTGCGGTATTGAGATGAGTGAATGTAGATTGTTCAGAGAGAACGGCAGAAGCCATTTTATGACGAAACGGTTTGACCGACTGCCTGATGGGGATAAGCTTCATATGCAGTCTCTGGCTGCTCTGGCTCATTTCGATTTCAACCTTGCAGGTGCTTACAGTTACGAACAGGTATTTCAGGTTATGAGAAGGCTGAATCTTCCATACAGATCAATAGAGCAGCAATTCAGGCGGATGGTGTTCAACATTGTTGCAAGGAATCAGGATGATCATGTGAAAAACATTGCCTTTCTTATGAACAGGGAAGGTCATTGGGCTCTGTCTCCTGCGTTTGATGTAAACTACAGTTATCAGCCTGATGGGTTGTGGACGGCTAATCATCAAATGACAGTGAACGGCAAACAGGATTCCTTCAACTCAACCGATGTGAAGGAATGTGCAAGAATGGCCGGGATGAAACAGGGGCAGTACAGAATCATCCTGGAACAGGTGCAGGATGTTGTTTCGAAGTGGAAAGACTATGCCGATGAAGCAGGGGTATTTACCCGTCAGAGAGACCGGATACAAAAAACACTCAGACTGACAAAATTGCTGTAAGCCACTCATGGAATTCTGTCGGTACTTTACTGTTAGAAGCCGGTCCTCGTTTTTGCAGAAAGCAGGAGACCAGAATCTTTCCTGCAGTCAATTTGAAGTTGGCATCAGTTTACCCGCAGCATTTCTTGTACTTTTTTCCACTACCGCAGGGGCAGGGGGAATTGCGACTGATTTTGTTCGATTGAGCCGGAGCAACCGGGTGCAGCATTCTTTCCAGATCGGATAGATCCTCCGGCTTGCCAGGCTCCATCCCCAGAACAAAAATCCAATTGTTCTCCTCGCATACTTCTGCGACATATCCTGCTTTTTCTTCTGATTGCACCTGTACGACAATCGGTCTTTTTGCTGTTCCAAGTTTTGCCAAGTTTGTATCCTTTCGTGTACGGCAGAAACACTCTGCCGCAGGAATGTAATACGGGTTCCCCGTCTTACCAATACTAATGAAATCGCGGGAGAAGTATCGCGCTCATGATTAACAGCTATCTGCTTCCTCTCTTCGTCTAACGCTGATGTCACCGGCGACCTCACCGTAGCCCACCTTCCTGACCCTTTTCGTTGTACCCAGCCTACCCTTCTGTGGTTCGTAGAACCTGGGGATAAGGGATGCAATGGTGCTTTTGCCTGCGCCTGATTCTCCGACTATATAGTTGAAAGACAGCTTCTGAATATGACGGAAGATAACTTCCCTCATGTCATACTCCATGCGAACACCAAGGATATGCCCCCTCACCCATTTTCATACGAATGAACTCAAACACCATCTTCGCCAGGTAGATGAAGATCATCAGTACGCAGTAAACAACAATAGCCTTAACATCGCGATCAGGAATCAACTCTTGAAGCAGCGTACGCACCATAGAAGGTATTAGAATAGCCAGAGCGGAGGACAGCAGGGTAACTGCAATATCTATACCAAACAACAACTTGTGCGGTTTGTAAAAGCTAAGGAATCGCTTAAGCATGGAATCTCCTGACGGAATGAATTCCCGGAATATACTAAACCCGCCAAATCAGAGAGCTGATTCGGCGAAAGACAGGCAAAACTCTCTGAACAGAAAGCGGAACAAAATTTTAGCCCATTAATGTATGGATGAACTCCTCCACGGCATTACATGCGGATGGAAGAGACCCCCGGGTCTGATCAGGCCCGTGAAGAGCAGCTTCGAGAGGTTCGCTGAGGAATCCTGGCAGGCCTGGTATCTCCCGGGTCAGCAGCAGGATCAGTTCCGAAAGAATCAGGTTTTCGTCCTGATGTCCCGAATCGTCAAGAATGGTCCATACAGCAATCATGAATGAGTAAATACCTTTCCAGTCAAGCCACCGGACCCCCGGATGTTTCAGCGATAGCAGGGGAAGCCACTCTTTCTCACGAAGGCTGTAGAGTGTTTCCCGGCCCTTGATTCTTTTTGTGACAGTGCCTGACTGAAACAACTCGTTCATGACATTATGGACTGCCTTCTGCGAGTACCCCACTGCGGCAGCTGTTTCTGTAGGGTTTGCCTGAGAATGAGTTGCGAGATAGGCGATGATCTCACACCTTGCATTCACGCCGAAAAGGGCTCTGAGCTTCAGAATAAGGTTGGCGGAATAGTCCGCTCGGAACTGCGTGACTGCCTGGCGGTCGCAATACTTCTGCCTTGAGAATCCAGCCTTTCCGAAGGCTGGATCTGATTGTGTGGGACGGGGGTGAGGACGACCGTCTTTCAAGTAGAAAAGAGATTCCTGACGAACTTCATCCTGCTGAATCCGGTCTGCGACCCGGCTCCATTTCGATCGGGATGAGGGTTTAATCAGAAGGTTAGCGATTGCTGTAAGAAGATTCCCCCCGGATAGACCCTGCTGACTGTTCAGGGTTTTAAGTCTCTGGACATTGAGGAACCGCTGGTGGGTGCCCAGCCATTCCAGCATAGCATCAAAAACTCTTGGATCGTACCGGCCTATGCGACAAGTGAGTATCACTAGAGCCTCGGGATCGATGATCCACTTCCGGGCGAATGGCGCGTTTCCCGATACACCCATGGTAATCCACTGGGACCAGATAAGGTCGAGCATGGCATCAAGGTACCTTGTCCTACAATCTTTTTGCAGCATCTTCGTATCCAAGCTCTTCGAACATTGATATCAGAATTCCTCTGAATCCGTCCGAGGGATCGTGTGTCATGCACCAGAGAGCCGCGGCCTCCATCTCTTCAGGTGTTGGATTCAGTGCGACCAGGTCATCCACATGGACACCCAGTCTATCGGCTGCGGCGAAGACCTTGAAGAACACCTGATCTCTCCTGTCGATAAAGAAAACCTGGAGATGGGCTCCATATTCTGATTGATGGGCGCGGTGAAGCAAGCCATCCGGGAGACCAGACTGAAAGAGTCCACCCGAATTACTGCTTGGCCCGTAGTTGAGCCAGTCAGCTTGCAACTCCAGCAGAGTGGCCACTTCATCGACCGAGTCCGCTAGAATTTCGGGGAAGGGAACAGGAGAGAAGAGCTCTCCATTCTCAGAGACCATGGCTACAACATCCACATCATTAGTGGAGCGAGAAACCAGATTCAGAGCTATAAGTGCAGACCCGCCGCAGACAACCAGCCGGACAGGGTCAGCCCTTTTTAATCGAAGTCGTTCTCCGAGGAGCCGCAATGCCTCATCCAGTATTTTACCATTAAGCGCCATCATGTTTACATCCTGACATTAGTACTTGTTGTTCTTACTATAAGTACAACATGTGCCAATGTCCAGATTGATACCTCCCTGGTGCAACCCTCGCTTACTATTGCACCAGAGAGACACTGAGCAGTAAAGTCAGGGCACAAAACCCCAAGAAGAACACAGAAGAAGAACAATAAGAAAAAAGAATTACCCTATGCGATGTTACAACTTTTGTCACAAATAAGGGTGTCTTTGTTACAAGACTTGTGTTATGATCAGGCATAGAGGAGGAGGTTGTTGTGTTTCACAGGATGGCTTTAACGAAACTTTCAGACTGGTTTGGCAGCAAAGAAAGAAAGCCTCTGATCATACGCGGGGCTCGTCAGACGGGGAAAACTACTGTGGTCAGAATGCTGGCTGAGAATATCCCCGGCTATATGGAAGTAAATTTAGAAGCTCCCGGCGAGAAATCTCTTTTCACAAGAAATCTATCTGTTGATGATCTGGTAAGCGCAATAAGGCTTAAGAAGAATTCACAAGCTTCGCTTGATGAATCGCTTCTGTTTCTTGACGAGATTCAGGCCTGTCCGGAAGCAGTAAATTATTTAAGATTTCTTGCAGAACAGATGCCTGAATTAGCTGTAATTGCATCAGGCTCCCTCCTTGAAGCTTACATAGAGAAGGAAGGGATTGAATTTCCTGTGGGCAGAGTAGAGCAAACATTTATCTACCCTGTTACCTTCAGTGAGTACCTTGGAGCAATGGAGCGGATGGAAATGCAATCTCTTCTGCAATCGATTCCTTTTCCTGACTATGCCCTGAAGCCGGTTTATGATCAGTATGTACGGTACGTTCTTGCCGGTGGAATGCCGGAGGCCGTTCGTTTGCTGTCCGAGGGCTACAAACTGGATTCACTGCAGCATTTTTATTCATCGTTGATACAGTCATTTACTGATGATGTGCCCAAGTATTCCACAGGTGCCTCGATAAGAAGAGTTATTGCTCACTGTCTTGAATCAACCCCACTTTATACAGGAAACAGAATAAAATTTGCCGGGTTCGGCAGTTCCAATTACAGATCCCGGGAAGTTGGGGAGGCAATGAGAACACTGAGAAGGGCAATGCTGCTCCAACTGGTGTATCCCACTTCAGAAGTAACACCTCCTGCAAAGCCCAATCTGAAGAAACACCCCAAACTGTTTTTTCTTGATTCTGGTCTACTGACATATTCTGTTGGTCTCCAGTCCGATCTGCTGGGAACTTCCGATCTGAATGACGCATTCCGGGGGATACTGGCTGAACAGCAGATTGCTCAGACTCTTCTTGCTACAGAAAACAAAACTGTTTTCTGGACGCGTGAATCCCGGGGATCCAGTGCAGAGGTGGATTTCCTTTATCAGAACAGCGGAATGCTTGTTCCTATAGAGGTAAAGTCCGGCCCTACAGGCAGACTCCGGTCTCTGCACAGTTATATAGACCGATGTCCACACGGATATGCGGTAAGGTTTTACAGCGGACCAGTTACAATTAACAACCTCAAGACTCTGAACGGGAAACCGTTCAAACTTCTGAATCTGCCTCATTTCCTGTGCGAATACCTGCCAGAGTATCTTGACTGGTTCATCCGGGAGAACTGACAGACAAACAGAACAAACAGAATGTCAAAACAAAGGGAAATCTTTGTTACATTCATCACTACAATCCTGCGAATTCCCACAATGTCATTTCATCTGAATTTTGAATGAGAGGGTACTAGAATTTTGTTTGGGTATTATAGTTAGTAGCACTATATTACACTACGGAGGTTAATTGGACAGGGGTGGGGCGATGAAAAAGATAAAAAAAATACCTTATGGCACAGCCAGTTATGATAAGATTAAAAAGTTTAATCATTATTTTGTAGATAAAACAAAATACATAGAAATTCTCGAAAACTTAGATACTTATCATTTGTTTTTTCTCCGTCCCCGTCGCTTCGGCAAATCATTGTGGTTATCAATCTTGGAACACTACTATGATATTAATAAAGCTGATCAGTTTGAAGAGTTGTTTGGTGATACCTACATTGGTAAAAAACCAACACCCCTCAGAAATACCTACCCAATACTAAAACTTAACTTTTCAGGTATTCCAACTGAAAAAATTGAAATCACTGAAAAGGATTTTGATTTAAAAATCACCAGAGCTATAAGGAACTTTTACGGAAATTATTCATTTTTGTTTGAAAATATCTCTTTCGAAGAGGATTTGTCTAAAATAACTAATGCAACCAGCTTGTTCTCTGAATTTGTGGAGATCATGCATTTTCACAATATCAAATTTTATCTTCTTATTGATGAATACGATAACTTTGCCAACAATATTCTTATCCATCACGGTAAAGACAGATATCAGCGTGTAACCCATCAGGCCGGTTTCTTGCGTAGCTTCTTTGCAGCAGTTAAGAATGGCACTGAAACAAACACTATCGACAGAATGTTTGTAACCGGTGTTTCGCCACTGGTACTTAGTGATGTTACAAGCGGAATGAATATTGGTGATAATATTTCAAACATGATTCCATTCAACTCCATGGTAGGGTTTACTCAAGGTGAAGTTGACACGATGCTTGATTACTACATAGACGCTGAGGTTATAAAAAAAGAAGAACGAGATATGATTTTAAGCCTTCTTCAGCAATACTATAATAACTACTGCTTTTCAGAAAATGTAAGTGAAAAAGTTTACAACTCAGATATGATTCTATACTTCTTTAACAAGTATTCTCAGGGAAAAAAGATACCAAGTAACCTTATTGATGAGAATGTAAGAATTGATTACGGCAAACTTCGCTTTCTAATTTTAGAAGAAAAGAAGCTTAACGGTAACTTTTCTATTCTGTCTGATATTATTGAGAACGGTTCAATTGATACACAGCTGATTCATAGTTTTGCTTTAAAAGACATACTCGAGAAAAGTAAATTTAAATCATTCTTGTACTACCTCGGTCTTTTAACAATTAAGAAACACTACATAGCTTCAAGATATCAGCTTACTATTCCCAATGAAGTTATCAGAACTATGCATTTTGATTATATACGCCAGGCTTTAACAGAGTCCTTTAAGTTAAATATTGACATTGAATTTTTAGAGCAGGAATTCGCCAACACCGCTATTAATGGTGAATGGCAAAAGTTGTTCACTTATCTTCTTGAAGAGTTTTATGCAGCTACTTCACTGCGAGATTTTGTATTAAAAGAACACAGCATTAAAATGTTCCTCTTACCGTACCTCGGTTTTTCGCCTTACTTTTATGTAAAGAGTGAGCCAGAGATGAACCGTGGTTATGCTGATTTGTTTTTTCAAAGCAAAACTGATTTAACCAATTATGAATATCTCATTGAATTGAAATACCTAAAATCTGAAGATCTGCCAAAAGATAAAGAGAAGTTAAATGCTTTAGTTCAAAAAACTAAGCAGGCTGCAACTGAGCAGTTACTTAGGTACAAGCAAAGCCGTAACATTACATGTAAGTTAATTCAACTTGTTATCATCTGTTCATCTAAAGAAGTATTGCTGCTTGAAGAGGTGAAAGAGGATAATGCAAAAGATTGAGAAAATACTCTACTGAATTTAGGATTATCTAGTGATTTGTTCAGCAACTTCAGATCCGACTTCCGTCGGGACGCCTTATGGAATGGGCAATTTTGCTTTCTGTAGGGAAAGTTATGTTTGCCGGGGCAACGGTAGCATCAACTATCAGTTGACCCTTGTTGTCATCTGGATCAGGATCATTCTTATCATCATCGGATTCCTGTTTCTTCCTTGCCTGAATAATCCGTTCATTGATCCTCTTGGTAACTTTGGCTGGAAGTCTTTTTCGAAAAGCACATCTGCCAGTAACCGGGAGCGTCCCGACAGTAGTCGGAAATGAGTCATGAGAGAATCGTTGAAAGGAGCTTCAATCTGAAATTCCTGAAGACCGATGAACCATTGCAGATAATTATCTTCCTTAGTTCAAGCGGGCTATTCGGCAGGTATCTGTGAAATACTCGGCAGACATTTGAAGCACATAAATTCCTGGAGCAAGATCTGGCAGTTCTAACTGCTGGATACCAGGGAAGTATTCCATTTGCTGGAACTCAAGACATATTCTGTGACCCTGGAAAAGTGAGAATAAAGATAGATAAAATCATCAGTACGAAGGGTGCAGTTGAAAAATGTGGG
>JAGLOJ010000136.1 GCA_023139045.1 Candidatus Sabulitectum sp. | reverse complement strand
GGAAAAACTCGGCACTCTCAAGTTGGTAGTTACGTTAAAAAAACTGTATCAGTTCTGTCGGAATGAAAGTGCCCACTCCCCAACCCTCGCCTTTGGGAAATTGTTGATGAGTGTTTCCGCATTGAGGCTGATTGTTGGTGATTCCCTTGTTTCCTCCAGCTCCTCAATTGTGTGCAGATCATGGTCGTCTTCAGTTCTTGGGTATGGCTGAAGATCTGGGAGGCCGATGTCTTTGGGTATGAAGAACTCGGTGTCGATCAGGCAAGGGGTAAGCTGGTTAAGTGTGAGTGTGCCTTCGATGACTTCTTCGCCCCATACCTTGTAGTTGTTTGCGTCTCTGTACTTGTAAGTGATTTTTGTGTTCATTTTCTTTTCCTTATCTTCCTTTGCATTGCTATATAAATCTCTCCGGGGTAATAAGGAATTCTGGAAGGTAAACCTGATTTATGCCATTTCTGGGGGGAATGTTTTTATCCATTGATAGAACCAGTTTAGGGTAATTATCTGGAATGGCCTCAAGTATGGAGAATTCCCTGCTCAGTGTTTCCTCTGATGCCAGGAGGTATGCAACCTGAAGGTACAGGGTTGAATCTCCCTTTTCAGCTACGAAATCTATTTCCTTGTCTGCCATGGTTCCGATGTGCACGGAATATCCTCTGCGGAGCAATTCCATAAATACAATATTTTCCAGGAAACCTGAGATTGCTCCTTCTCTATAACCGAAGATTGTATGCCTGAATGAGAGATCTGTGAGAAATGCTTTGCTTGTGTAAGCAAGCTGTCTTTTCCCACGGAGGTCAAATCTTTTTACATCATGCAGGGCGCAGGCATCCACCATGTATTTCACATAATCGATGACTGTGTTGGCTGAAGTTTTCCTTCCGTGAGAACTTAGATAGTCTGATATCTTCTTTCCTGAATACAGAGAACCAATATTGTCTGCGAGAAATCTAAAAACAGATTCCAGAAGAGCAGCACTGTGAATGTTGTTCCTGATAATAACATCTTTAAGAATCACTGAATCCAGAACTGAGCTCAAATATTGATAGATAATTTCGGACGATAAATCCATTGAATGAATTCCGGGCATTCCGCCCAGTTTAAGATATAGCCAGAATTCCTCTTCTAATGATCTGGCTTCATTACCTCTAAACTGTATGAATTCTTCTAACCCCAATGGATACAACCTGAATTCAATGTATCTTCCTGAAATTCTGGATGCCAGATCAGTTGAAAGCATGCTTGCGTTCGACCCGGAGAGGTAAATATCTGTATCGCCTTCAGCGAGCAGAGATGCTGTGACTTCCTCCCAACCCGCTATGTCCTGAACTTCGTCAATGATAACCACTGAGACATTCATCTGCTTGATATGGTTATGGAGAATAACAGGGTTTCTGAAACGATAATTTTCCATTAACTCCATGTTGATAAAGCAGATTTTTTCTCCCCGCTCCTTCAGAACTTCAGCAATCTGACGAAGAAGAACACTTTTACCGGTTCGCCTCATACCGGTAATAACCTTAATCATTGGAGTTCCCATGAATGGCAGAATTCTGTCCAGATATATTCTTCTTTTATAATACAAGAAAACACGCCTTCCCGTTTTTCTTATTTTACACAATAAGATATTCCGTGTCAACTAACAAAAAATCCACCGACCAATTTCTCGACTGTGGAGCCAGGACAGAATAAGAAGAAAGAGACTTTTTGGAATATCTCACTACAATCCTGTATATGGGTGAAAGACAGTCAGCCCTTTGATTCATTTAGCTATGATAGTTCCCTATGGAAAACAGATTGGCTTTTAAGAGGAAAATTGCCCTTTTGCTGAAAGAGTATCAGCTGACAAAATCCTCGATCATTTCGATGTCACTTTTAGCGGTGACTTCGATTTTATCAATTTTTCTTATGTGTCCCATAATATCGATGATGGCACTCTTGTTGGGATTTTGTTCTTCCATCCCTCCGACGACAATTAGGGTTCGGTCTGGAAGAATACCTTGTTCTCTGGCCTTATCCAGTCTTAACAACCAGCCTCCACCATGATCTGTAATCCTGTTTACATCACCGTAGCCAAGATACAGAGGGCGTATCGCTTTCAGTAGATGATTTTCCTCATCCATCTTCATAAATGGGATTTTCATATTCATTCCGCTTCCAAGATCAAGAACAAAGTCAACATAATCATCGACAGCAGTAAGGTCTTTCAGTTGTTTTCGGATCCTTGTTACCATTTCTTTCTCATGAGCTGGAGCTCTGCTGGCTGCCGTCTGCTGAACAAATCGAACAAACAGATTGTCCGTTTCAGCTTTGGGATTGTTGGTAAAACAGGTTCTGCTTCTGCTGAACTGAAACAATTCATCATGCTGTTTTGTCAGGAGTTCAAAAAAGCTGTTGAAGGCTGCCTCGTCTGTTCCGAAGAGCGGTGTTTCAATGCAACCGCTTCTTATCTTATCGAAGGTTTCATAGAATTTTCTGGCAAGCCTTTTGTAATCACTTTTTGGAAAGCCAGGGAAAAAATCAGTAATTCTTTTTGTATGATTAATTTCCAGCTTGAAATCAATGGTACCCAGCATTGGGAATGCTGCTAGAACACCAACATTCACAAATTCATCTTTGTCGTGATATGGAAGGAAACGAACCGTGGTGTAACGGCATATCGTTCTGTCAGTTGTCATAGCTTTCTCCAAACACCTCAGGCATTAAAGAGGCTCTTCCCAATAACGCCTCGTGTACTGAAACATAATTCAATGACTCATCTGCAACATCCCCGTACTCGTTAACTTGCCATTCTTCAGGAATTTGATCCCATACAGCCTCAAATTGAGAAAGGACATTCTCAGCAAGTTCTGACATCTTCTGAGGGAAGTTGAGACCTACCTCAGGCATTGCTCTATCCTTCCTGAACAAGTGCCTGGTGAAAAATTCTTCCTCTTCAAAATCTTTATCGAATGCAAGATTGTGATCGATTACTTTGATGGATCCATCTGTAGTCCAGAGAAGGTTTGTGTTTGTATCACTTCTATCCATGTTTTTTATCCACCAGTCGAACAGCAGAATTCTGCACCTTGTTTCAATGTTGATGTTCTCTATTTCTTCTTTACGCACAATTGAGGGATGCTTAACCATTCTTGAGGCAAAGCACAATCCTTCTCCGATGCAAGAAGTTACCTCTGTCCTTTTCTCGTTAAATTTAAGTAATTGACTATCAACATAAGCTATTCGAAAGAGCGGAATGGCTAAACCAAACTGTTTGCCAAGTGCTGCGCAAACAAGCTCCTTGATCCTGCCATCTCTTCCAGCCCCATTACCTTTAACTACATATTGAGCGTTGTCCTCACAAGTACAAATGTAAGGATCGGTCATTCCGCTTTTGGCCTTCCCATGGATTTCTCTTACATTTATCTCTATTGCCATTCAGTTCTCGAATGCTTTCATATAGACCTTCCTTCGATCTAATTTGAATTAGTATACAATAAACGATAAATGTGTATTCCACCACCTTTCATTGTTTACAAATTTTGATCAAGAATGCAATGCGCATTCACTCCCTTACTGAAGAAGAAATCTCTTCATCGTTACAATCATGGATATTGGAGAAAGTCGCCTACACCGGTCAGGAAATCTGCTGTAAGACAGTTCCGCTGGATATTGCTTCATGGTAGTTTAGTCTTGCTTGCTATGATTGACAATTTCAAACATAAGTCGCATTGTAATAGTGCAGGCATGGGTGTTACTGGTTGCCTGGCTTGTGTGTGTGAAAACTTCATTCTCCTCGGCTTACTCTTTTTTTTGGGGGGGGTGTGAATTATGAGAAGGTTTTCAGTTCCTTTCTTTTCGGTGTCTTTGTGTGTTGTGCTTCTTTTGTTCTCCGGGTTGCTTTATGCTCAGTCTTCCTCTCCCCCTCCTTCTGCACCTTCAGTTGATATTACTCTGCGGATGGGGCAGGGAGGATTTCAGGAAGATCGTTCGCCACTCGGTAGACTGGGCGGTGGGCAGGCTACTGTGGATGTGTACCCCCGTGCGTGGCCCGTTGGTGTTTCAATATTTACTGAATACTACACCAATAGTAATGATCCAACTCATTCCTATGAGATTTCAAACCTGGTTGCTCTGAATCTGCTTTACACCAGACCGTTGTTCGGTATTAATCGGGTCAAGTATTTCCTGGGAGCTGGTGCCGGGTGGCTGGAAGTGCCGTTGGGTGAAGACGATCCCGATGAATACATTTCCACAGATGTCTACGATCTTGAAGCTGGAGTGAGTGTGCTGGCGTTCTGGAAAATCGGGTTCTACGGTGTTGTGAAGTACTTAACTGCCCACAGAACTATGAATGGTGTGGATGTGATAGACTTCGATAAAACTGCATGGCTGCTGGGAATTACCTTTAACTTCAGCCTGTAGTGGTGGAGTGCCGGTTCTACAACACAAAATCCAGATAGTTTTTCCTGTTCACAACAGAGAAAGAGCTGTTCTTGTAGGAATTTGCCCATTCTCCTGGAGCTTTGGGCTCTTTCCTCTCTGAGTATTTGCACTCGAACCCGGAAAGCGCTCCATCACACTCTTCTACGAAATCAACTTCCTGACCGTTGTATGTTCGCCAGAAATAGTGGTTGCCATAGTACTCTTCATAGGCGTGCTTTTTGATTCGCTCGATGAAGCAGAAATTTTCAAACAACGCTCCCAGATCATCTCTGTTATTAAAAGAATTGAACTGTGAGATCAAAGCATTTCGTATACCTACATCAAGAAAATAGTACTTTCGTTTTGATGTAATTTCTTTCCGCAGATTTCGGCTGAACTCTCCCAGTGGATGTATGACAAAGCTCTTCTCAAGCAGGTCAAGATAGCGAGCTACCGTTTTCACATCTACTCCAACCTTGTTGCTCAATTCATTGAGAGAAACTTCATTCCCTATTTGAAACGCAAGCGATTTCAGAAGGTGTATCAGTATTCTGGGAGACTGTATTTTCTCATGAAGAAACAGATCCTTCAGCAGATAGGAATCCACCAGTTCATTGAGAACTCGAATCTTCTTTGCTCTGCCTTGGGCAGTAACGACCTCCGGATATGAACCATACAGTAAAAACTCTTCCAGTCTCTCTTTCAATTCAAATCGATTGGTCTCTTTCAGCAATTCCTGCTGAGAAAGTGGATAGAGCATTTTTGTTATCTTGCGTCCTGTTAAAGGCTCTCCAACTTTTTGAGAAAGATTAAAAGATGATGATCCGGTTGCAATTACCTTTATGCGTGGGTAATGATCCACAATGATTTTCAACGCCTGTCCAATACCCTCGATCTCCTGCGCTTCATCAATCGCAATAAGATCATAACCGACAGCGTATTCCAGCATTTCATCAAAATCACCTGAGCTGAGAAGAGTGCGAATTCTCAGATTATCACCGGTGTTCAGTCGATACTTCAATGTGGTTGTTTTAAGAAATGCTTCAAGTAATGTAGTCTTTCCAACCTGGCGTGCCCCATATATGATGAGCACCTTTCCATCTTCAAGCATAGAACCGAGATCGTGATATTTTCGTTCAATCATTCTGTCCTCCGTTCTGCCCGAGTATCTTTATATACAATGCCATTCCATAAATTAGTCAAAATATGCGGAGTTACACTCCTGATTTTTGCATGAATTCATGGAGAGTAACTCCATATTTTCCGAGAAATTCTGTACCGCAGTTCTTTCATTTCAAACAGTCAGTAGCTGCTTCTTCTTACAGATTGACGCCTTGACTACTCTCTATCTCTGTTAAATATAGAATCCGATGAAGTTGTGTTTTTCTGTCAGCTGTGTAGTGGTCTATTACAAATAGTCCCCTGTACAGATTCAACTGTCACACGCAGGGAGTTTGTCCATTATGAGATCTCAGACCTGATTGCTTTGAACCTGCTTTACAGGGAGGAGCTTTTCGGTGTTGATCGTTTGCACCACTTCCTCGGAGGTGGTGCGGGATGGCTGGCGGTGCCGGTGGGAAAGGATTCCCCGGATGAATATTTCTCTACCGATGTCTACAACCTGGAGGCAGGTGTGAATCTACTGGCATTCTGGAAGATAGGGTTCTACGGCATTCATTGAATATGATTGTCATGTCATCAGGTTCAGTTCTGTCCAGTGTTAATTGCAGAGAAGCAGTTTCACCTCTATTCAGGGTCTGATGGAGGTTCTGTTTCATCTTTCTCGTTTTCTAACCCCTTCCGGTTGGATTACCCATTTTCCAAACTCCCTTTTCCAGGAAAGCTTCAATGGTCTGCCGTTTGGCTTTATTGATTAAATTCGAATGCGAAAGATTATTCCGCTTTGCGTATTCATTAAGAGTCATGATGTTCTTACCATTCAGATAGGCTAATCGTTTATGATAACTGTTGGTAATTGCTTTTCCAACTATTTCTTCCATAATCGAACTGTTGTTATTTCTATCAAACTGTTCAAAAGCATCATAGTAGAATGTACGATCGATGAATTTTATGTTTATTGGCACATAACCTTCACGAATCAGTAAATAATTATTCAGTACTCTTCCTATTCTCCCGTTACCATCCACAAACGGATGGATGTGTTCAAAACTGAGGTGGAAGAGGGCAATTCTTTTTATGATGTTCTCATTCACCGAAGAATTGTATTTGATGAACATATCTTCAAGTTTGCCAACAATCTGTTTAGGATCACAAGCAATATGATTTGCAACTCTTACCCATTCACCATTTTCCCTGAATCGACCTGCTATATCATTGCGAATATTTGTAAGCAGCATTCTATGCAGAAGCAGAATCATTTCTAAATTCATTTCCCGCAGTTTTGCTTTTGTGTCAATGTATTCAACTACTCGCGCCAGGTTCCTGGTTTCGAATATTTCTCGCTCTGTGACATATCTATCTAAATCAAGATGAAGGAGAATTTTCTCTGTTTCCTTCAAATTCAGAGTACTGTTTTCAATAGCATTTGAATTAAAGACCTGTTCTGCAACCTCTGCCTCACTGATTAGTTCAAGCAAAGAATCCTTATTGCGAGCAGACTGATAATACCGCTCTCTCAACGAATCAATTTTCTTATAGATACTCAATACTTTACTCATGGCTTGAATTTAACATATTTTCACGCTTTTGCCAACAATACAGTCAACCTCAATGGGTCTTGGCGATTTTTCACGCTATTAAAGTCAATACAGTAAATAGTGACGCTGTTTGATTTGTTTTTACGTTTATCTATTTTGTTTCAGAAAAAAGCACTGTAATTGAGATCAACGAGCAAATACTACCTGATCAAGCTTGATGCCTGTGGTTTCAATGAAACAGTAAGATGTTTGAGGTTAAATTAGAAAGTCAAACAATAAAGGCAATAGGAGTGTAGTGAAAGTAATGTGTTCATTCATATTCATTTTCATTGGGTTGCCCGGGGCATTGCCGGTTCTGCAACACGAAATTCTGGCAGGTTTTCCAATCAGAGCAGGTCTGAAAGATGCAGCCAGTAGGCAAAGAATGGGTTAGACATCACCCACGAACGCCCCTTCCTCAAAAGAACATCTTTCTCTGCCAGACCCTTTATGGCACTCTTTGCCACGGAGTAACTGCCCAGCCCTGCCACACGGGCAAACTGGTTACTCAGAGTAAAGGGCTCTTCCTGCTTAAGCAGAGCTGATAAGCACAGGATCTGATTTCTTGACAGGTTATCAAGCCGCTCTCTGAAAGAATCTGATTCAAGGGCACAGATGTTTGCAAGACCATTCAAAACTGCAGTTTCATCAATGCTATCACCTGGTGAAGTTTGATTCCAAACACCTATGCAAAGTCTTTGAATATCTCCGGGATTCCCTCTGCCAAATTCAAGGATGCTTTTGATTCCCCTGGCTGTGGCGTGGCGTCCTCCACTTTCAAACCGATCTGCGAGAAAGTCCGAGAACTCTGTTTCGTCTATTTCTTCAAGCACCATCCGCTGGGCACTGTTGTAAAAAGCAGATCTTCTATCTGTGAAAAGATCAGTCATTCTGTTAAGAATACTTCCACAGAAGATGTAGGTGGTATCAGTCTGATTCTGAATAATTGTACGCATGCTTCCCAGGATTGTTTCATAGCCATTAATTCTCTGGATATCCTGAAATTCATCCAGAACAACTACTGTTTTTCTTTCTCCCGCCATCTCCAGAAGCTTGTCTATATCAACATCGGAAACCTGTATTTGAGGCGAGACCGATAATTTCAAGTCTCCGGTAATTGAGTCAACGGATACTTCAGGGCGAAGATTGGCAATCGCTTTCATGAGTCTGCTGAATGCCTGCCTCGTTTTTCCCTGCCTGTTCAGCCCGTTGGCTATTCTCTCACACAGTTGCCCTCTGGTAACAACAGACCTCAGATCTACATAGATAAACCTGTAACCGGGCATTGTTCTGGCTGCTTCCATAAGCAGGGAGGACTTCCCAGTTCTTCTCTCTCCAACAATGTAAACTCTCATACTTGAACTGATGTACTCTTTGAGAAGATTCAGTTCCTGTTCTCTGCCACAAAAATCTGTTCCTGTTACAAAAACTCCGTACTTGAATGGAATCATTATCGAACCTCTCATCCTGTATTATCGGTAGTAGTCTTTTTGCTAGTAGTAACATTGCTAGTAGCAATGTTACTACTACTATAAGTCTGGCAACACCGATCAGCAAGAACACGGGAAAAGCATGAGGGAGATAAAAACAAGAATGGATCCTCGAATCAAAAAAGTAATTCACTTCTTTACAGCCAGAGAGCAATACCGTGGAGAGAACTCATCTGTTGTTTTCTGAATATCAGTCGTATACCCCGGCTACCTGTATTCTGATCTGACTGCTTCCATTATCAAAGAAGACTTTCCAGCTCTTCTTTCACCGACAATGTAAACTCTCATGCTTGAGCTTATGTACTCTCTGAGAAGATCCAGTTCCCTTCTCTTCCACAAAAATCTGTCCCTGTTACATAAACTCCGTATTTGAATGGAATCATCATCCAGCCTCTCTTCCTGCATGCATTGGCAGTAGCATTGTTACCAGAGTTGCTGTTGTAAGCCGAACAGGGAGAAGCAGTAAGTTGATAATCGAAATCAGCATAGTGTTTTGACCTGCATCCATCGGGAATTTTTTCATGTTGGGCTTTGGTTCATGTGCCTTCGGTCAAGCTGCATTTAAGAAGCCGCTGCATCTCTGAAACCATGTAAAGCGGTAGTGACAGCAAATCGAACACGACACGATTGCTTGAACCTGCACCGTTACCGAGTTTGTGTTCAATTGCCTGGATGGAAGGCGGGTTGGTGTCAAAACGAACAGCCAGTGAAGTGTTCTTCTCCTGAATGAATCGCAAAAGGGATTTCATACTGCCGGTTTTGCCAGCCTTTACTTCAACTGGAATCACTTTCCCTCTGCTTTGTATAAGGAAGTCAACTTCAGCATTGGAGTTCTTTTTCTCTCTCAGCCAGTAATGCAGCACAGGTCGCTCATATGAAGGCTCTCTGAACAGTAAGTGCTGTGCTATGAATTGCTCTGCAAGTCTGCCTTTGTTAATAAACTCGTTACTTCGAATTTGCTCATCTGTTATGCGCGAGATGCCTGTCATGTGGGCCATAAGACCAACATCAAGGAAGAACAGCTTAAAAACAGCAGGGTTGGCTTCTGCACCCAGAGGAACACCATTGCCGGAAGAATGCCATACAGGGAAGATAACCCTTGCGCTGCTGAGCAAATCAATCGCCTGTGAAACCTTGTGTGCCCGTGCATCACTGGAAATCTGCGAGTAAATAACCTTGTCGCCGGCTCTTGCCGGAACCCAGTCGAACACTTTACGAAGAAGCAGCAATTTTTCTTTTGAAGAATATTTTGCAAAGTCATCTCTGTATGTATTCAGTATTGAAGCGTGAATTCTACTGGCCCCGGCGGTTCCACCGGACACTATGTAATCATCCACAGCTTCAGGCATTCCTCCAACTATAAGAAACCTTCTCAGCAGATTGAGCAGTTTTTTGTGAGCTGCCTGAGGAAAAGGCATTCCTGGTGTCCAGCTCTTTATCAGATCAAGCTCCATGGAATATTCGGGGTGAGCAATAAGAAACTCTTCAAAAGTCAGAGGACCCATATACTGGTATTCCATTCTTCCAACTGGAACTGATATTCTGCCTTCCGCTATCTCTGTTTCCAGTAGAGAACCTGCTGCAACAAATCGCAGATCGGGTCTGTGTTCACGAAGATACCGCATCGCTTGAAGGGCAGAAGTTGCTGCTTGAATCTCGTCCAGGAATACAATATCACCTGTTGAAAGCTGACTGCCCGCAATGAAGGACAGTTCTTCAAGAATACCGGCAGCATCATTGGAGGCAAAAACAGCAGATAGTTCAGGATGCTCTTCAAGGTTGATTGTCACAATGTTAATTTTCCCGTCAAACAGATTGGGAGTATTTCCTACGACTGTTGTCTTCCCAACCTGTCGTGCCCCTCTGAATACAAGACATTTGGGATTTGAAGATTCAACCCACAGTTTGAAATCATCAAAGGCATGTCTAAACAGCATCATGACTCCTTACAATATATACCTATCTTTCATCCTTGCATGTGCTATATTATAGGTATGTTTTGGCTTTGCTGCAAGGGATCCTGTGACTGATTCTGCAGTGATACACTTAGATGAAGCATGATGCCGGGAGTTACTTCAGCTTGTGTGGATCTTTTTACTTGCAGGTTAGTAAGCTGTTTCTATTCTGAATACTTATGCAATACCCTTTGAAACTTGATCCTTCTTGATGCTCATTATTAATTGTTTAAGAGAATCTACTATTGCCCCGGCCAGACAAGTCTGTAACTGGTGCTTCTTCCGCCACCGGGGTTCTTTCCGAGAACACCTTTTGTTACGAGATCTGTGAGATCCCTCTTGGCTGTTTCCCGTGTTGTCTTTGCCATTCGTCTGTATTTGCTGTTTGTTAATCCACCCTTAAAACCACTTCTGCTTGATTCAGAAAGTTTGTTTATGATTTTTTTCTGTCTTGAATTCAAAAATACATTTGACAGGCTTTCCCACAAACGGGCTTTCTCTCCGGCGTATTCAACCTGAGTGCAAGCAGCTCGCAGTGCTCTTAACATGCATTCGAGGAACCAGATCAACCATTGCGTAATGTCACCGTTGCCCCTTTGTGTTTTTTCAAGAATATCGTAGTATTCTGCACGCTCTGAAAGAATCTGGGCTGAAATACTGTAAAGTCTGCGGTTTTTCTTTTCATCCCGGGCAAGTGCAAGATCTGATACAGCACGGGCAATCCGGCCGTTGCCATCCTCAAAAGGATGTATCGTTACAAAATAAAGATGAGCCTGAGCTGCCCTGATAATACCGTCAATTCTTTCAGTCGGTGAATTGAACCAGGACAGGAAAGCGGTGACTTCCTTCCCCAACCTGTTTTGTCGGAGGAGCTTCGAAATGCACAGTTCCCCTTTCAGGTGTACCTGATACTACCTGCATTGATGATGTGCTCTTCCGCCAGTCTCCGGTGATGATTCTGTTCAAACCGGAGTATCCAGTAGGGAACAAAGCAGCCTGCCAGCCGTTAAGCGTCTCAGAAGAAAGATTTTGAGAGTAATTCTGAGTAGCATCGATGAGAACCTGAACAAGGCCATCGATATGTTTGTCGGGGTGAGATATACCTGCCGTTTTTGTTCCCAGTTTTCTTCCCACTGAAGATCTTATCTGAGCCCGGTCAAGCCTTTCGCCCTCAATAGCAGCAGTCGCGTAAACTTCTTCTTCGAGCTGTTCTGCATAGAGTTCAATTTCAGGATGCTCTGCCCTTGCAAGAAGCTCTCCCTGAGCAAGCCTTGTTCGACCCAGAAGAAGTATCAGTTCAGCACTGTCCCAGTACATACGGGGCCACGAGTCCAACTGCCAGATATACTTTTTCATAATTGTCTCTCCCCGGGGATTCATGACCCGATTACTCTACTATTCGGGTCATATGCTGACCCGGATATGACAAAGAAAAGGGGCACTGACAACTATCGATGGATATTCAGCACTTTCGTATTGCCTTACTTTCAGCTCGCAATCACCGCACAGAGTCATTCACCAACTACCTGTATCCTTACCCGCCTGCTTCTCGGGCGGTTGTCATGGTCAATGACCACAACCTGCTGCCAGGTGCCGGTGAGAAGTCTGCCGTGTTCAATGGGCATGGTTATGCCGGGACCCATCAGCGTGGCTCTCATGTGGGAGAAGCCGTTGTCGTCACCCCATGTTTCAGAGTGTCTTGATCTGATTGTTTCCGGAACCAGAGTATTGAGAAGTTCCTGCATGTCTGCTACAAGAGCAGGTTCATATTCGATTGTGGTGATTGAGGCTGTGGAGCCGATTGCTGTGATCGATACAATTCCCTGTTTGATCTCTGATTGTGCTACTGCTGCCTGTACCTGCTCAGTAATGTTTACAATGTCAGAGAAGCCCTCGGTCTGTACTGTGATTGTGATGCCGGTTGTCATAAGATTACCTCCTGCTGGATTTCGATACTGAAGTATAAGAAGAATGGTGTTGATGGAACTTCCTGGAGAGTTCGCTCTAAATCTGTTCAGTGGAATCTCCATTTACTTTTTAGAAAGGTGTGATTTTGAAGAAGTTTATTTTTCTGATTCTTGTTGTACTGACCGGATCCATGTATGCAAACAACCCCGAGCAGGCCTTTGATAATCTGGTTGATGCCATGTATGCAGGAGATGGTCCGGGTTTTCGTGACTGCCTTTCATCCGAATCCGTTGCCCTTGTCGATATGATGCTGATGATGGTAAAGTTCAAGCCTGAAGAGGCGGCAGTTGAGATCTCCAGTGAACTGGGTGTGAATATCAGTGCGGAAGATGTCTACGGCTGGACCTCCATTGATCTGATCAACACGGTTCTGTCATCTCCCAGGTTCCTTGCAGAGCTGCCTCCGAGAGAAGATATAGTTGTGTCCGGCTTTGAAATTAATGGAGACAGCAGCGTTGTCTCTTTCAACCTTGTCGACCTGCCTCAGCCTTTCGAAATACTCATGGTTAAGAGCGGAGCAGACTGGAAGCTTGATCAGAGCGTGATACAGGCCGAGATGTAACGGCTGTTCCCGGGCGCTGAGGTTTCCAGCAGATTGAGATTCCAGCAATAGAGAATGTCTGCAATCTCCTTTAACTCTTTTGAAGACAATGTCTTTGCTTGAAATACTGTCCCTGCATTTCTTTGACATACGAGGGTATTCCATGTATTCTCTGAATGAACCGGTGAATCTCAGGATCTCGGGGCCGGTCGGAATGGAGGACATATCATGAAAGGAACTGTAAGAAATTCAGTCACTCTGATTACCGTTCTGCTTCTCGCAGCACTGGTTAACATCGCATCAGCTCAGACCTCAGAGGGAATAGTAGTAGGTACATTCGACTCCCGTTGTGTAGCGGCTGCTTACTATCGCTCCGCAGACTTCATGGACGAGATTAATGCACTCAAAGCAGAGCACAATGCAGCTGAAGAAGCAGGTGATACGGAGCTTGTTGAAGCACTGGCTGCCCGGGGAGAAGAGAAGCAGCATCTTGCGCACACTCAGGTTTTCAGCTCAGGAGACATCGAAGAGATCATCTGGCTGATCTGGGGAGAGCTCCCCGGAGTAGCGCAGGAAGCAGGTGTCGACATTATTGTCAGCGTCTGGGACATCATCTACATGAAAGACAGCATGCGATTTGTGGATGTTACAGACAGGCTGGTCAGTTTCTTTGATCCCACGGATGAGACGCTGGAGCTTATTGTAGAGATGAAAAAAGTACCGCCCATACCGGGGCCGATGCTGCCCGAGGACAGCCACTGATACTGACAGTAGTAGTTCATGTTCATTTGGGGTGAACAGCGCCGCTGTCTGGCTGTAGGTTTGTTCGTATTGCGTGCAGTCTTTTCAGCAATATCGAAAAATTGTCTGTGTGCCTTGGTAGTATGCACTGAGACTGAAATGATGCCCTCATCCCCACACTCACATGTGTCGTGTTCAAAAGTTTCAAAAGAAAAATAGCAATTACGAGTATGCAGCAAAACTCAAGATCAGGTTCTGGATTACCCTTTCTTTATGAATGAAGTCAGCGTCCATTGCCCGTCTCCCAGGAAATGAAGACGGGGTCTCTTCTTCTTTTGCATTTCAAGGTACATAGCATTGTACAAATCGGACGGACTTGTATCTAAGTCTGCCTGCCCTGTATCTGCAATCTCCTTTAAGATATTCGAGTAGTACATTTGTGAACCGTTTGCTCTAAGCACTCGGCAGGCGGCATCTGCCAGTGCAAGCCTTTTAACAACGGATATCTTTTTAGGCATCTCGGGTTGCTGAGTAGTCATTTCTCCTCCATTCGATTGCTGAATCTCCAGAATCCATTTGGTATCTTTTTGAAGCGAGTTTTGCCTGCTTTAATATCACCATCCCTGCTTGAGGTACACACTGTTCAGCTCTGCAGTAATCCAAGCTTAATCGCTTAGTTGTCTTTAAATTAGAATATTCTGGGGAGAGGCGCAGATCCAGTCCACCAGTCTCAGTGATGATTTGCTGTTCTCGTTCACTTAAACTTCGTAACAGTCCTTCCGAATTATGTGTTTCCATCAATTCCAGGCTTTTTCATCCCACTTACTCTTTCATAAACTTACAATAACAGAGAACCTCAAACTATAATCCTGTATTCCTTCACTCATCTTAAAATTGCGACCTTGTCACCGCTCAATCAATAACTATGTGTACTATTTCAGTAAATACTTCATTATCACCCATAATAACACACTTCCCCCTCTTTTGGCAAACCCCCCGTAAAAGACGTGGTGCTTTTGTTCCAGACGAACTCCCGGTAATAAGACTCAATGGAACAGTACTGCTGAAACCATTACCCTTGTACTGGACGCCGGAATGAATTGCCCGAGGCTTTCTTCGTATGACAGCTTACCGGTTTAGAGGGTGATGTGCCCCCCTGCAACCGAGACATTTAACTACGCTCTCAAAATCGGAGCCCCTGGCCGTTCCTCTTTTGGGAACAATAGTTCCCACTATGGGAACATTACCAACAGACAATGCAGCTGAGTCTCTGTTCAGTAAGACAAGAAAGAGCCTTCCTTTCCGCTCAGTTGTGAGGCTGGAATAACGCTGAAGAAGGGTCTTTGCCTTTCGAATAATCCCGTTGTCAGTCGAGCAGGAATTCCCAGGCAGGAAGCACTTGAATCACACCGGCTTCTGTTTCAACAGCGCCCTTTTCATTCATTGTTACAATTGTACCACTTGTGAGATTCTGTTCCTTCATGGCCCCGACGAGGGCTTTAACTTCACGCTTTCTTGTGATTGGGTTCTGCAGCGATTCACTTACTTGTATGAGCTTCCTGGAACGGTCCCGGGCTTGTACGATGAAATCTACTTCAAGACGATTCTTTGTTCTGTAGTAGAAGATTGATTCTGCTGTTCGGCGAAGGGCAATGAAGATCATGTTTTCAAGCAGATGACCACTGTTGACGAGTATTCCGGAGGCGGTGGATGTGACCATTGAATGATCAATGCAATAGATCTTCCTGGGGTTGGCATTACTGCGGGAGAGTGATGCATCAAACAGCCTCACAGTAAAAAAGAAGTAGGAGTCTTCAAACCAGTTGAGATAATCTGCCACGGAGTGCTTGGGTACTTTGTGGCCCTGAGATTGCAGAAAGCCATAGAGTTTGTTCAGTGAGCAAAGAGAAGCTGTGTTGTCTACAAGGCGGTGAGCCAGGTCCAGAACTGCCTTCGGGTGAGAAATGTCATGGCGTTCGATCAGGTCTCTGAACAGGATGGCATGCAGATACTCCTGATGTATTTTGATTCTCAGCTTTTCGCTCAGTCCGGCTGCTTCAGGAAATCCTCCACATTCCCTGTACTCCCCGAATGCGTTTTGTATCTGCAGTTTCATTTTTGTGGAGATGTGCTTCTGCAATTGAATTTGTCTGAAACTGAGAAATTCACTGAATGAGAATGGGAACAGCTCCCATGATAAAGATCTGCCACGCATACTGGAAGCGATTTCCTTTGAAAGCATTCTTGCTGAAGAGCCTGTTATGTACACTTCGCACTTCTCCATGCGGAGAATGCGGTCAACAAACGATTCCCAGCCTTTGACAACCTGGATTTCGTCAAAGAAGCAGTAAACAGTTTCAGTATTTTTTTTGTTAGGGAAAAGCGAATAGTACGCTTCCAGCACCAGATCCATATTCTCTTCAGTAATATTGCAGAGACGATCATCAAAGAAGTTGATGTGAAGGATGTTTTCTGCGGATGTTCCATCAGCTAGCGCTGCCCTTTACCCATAAGTGTTCT
>JAGLOJ010000135.1 GCA_023139045.1 Candidatus Sabulitectum sp. | reverse complement strand
GTATAATCTGACGGGAATTTAGGTTATATGAAAGTTGCTGCACAGAAAAATGATCCCGGCATATTTGGTATTAATACACATATACCTCCTATAGCAAGATTTTACTGTGTTTTTTCAGCTTTTTCACCGCATTTCCCAGCTTTTACAGCCATCTACACTTCCAATGCGCCAATACAATACGATTATCCACCTTCGTATTTTTATACTATATTGGTATTGTTTTCTATCTTGTTGCGATGTATTCTTTTGCGAACTGGCAAAATTTGGATATTGACACAGTTCCGGATTCTGCAAAATGTGTTTCTGGGGGGTGAGAGTGATGTGCAACTGGTTCGCAATCGGGTGCGTCCTTAAGTGGTGGCAGAATTTTTTAGAATGGAGGAAGTAACATGGCCCCGGAAAAAGTAGATCGACTTGGTACGAACGCGTTGTTGTACGCATTCACAAAGGCTCTCCATCGTGCTGTTGGAGGCAGCGCAGCTGCCGTGATGCGTCAGGCAGGATCTGATATGCTGAAAGAACTCACTGCTCTCGGAATTAATGGGCTTGATTCGACCGACATCAATGTAATTCAGAAGAAACTTGCCAAACTTTTCAAGGATCTTGGTTTTTGCGATGAGATTTCATTTGAGAGGGATGATGACCTTCTCAAAATACATGTTAAAGGTTGTTCCTTCTGGGAACTGACTCAGCATCTCAAAGAGGAAGGCATTCCTCCGTTTGCCTGTCCTTTCGCTGGCGTGATGGTTGCAGTGGCTGAGAATAATCTTGGTGTCCGAGCAAGAATCAAGGAGATAACCCCTGTTGGTGACAGGGCTTCTCTGATTCTACTCCAGTTGCACGCGTAGGAGGGAATAATGGCAAATACGAAAGACATTCTGAACGCTCTCATCTCCGTTGAGGGTATTGGTACCGCAGTCTGCGTTGGAAGAGATGGCTTTGTAATTGCCGCTGCAGCTGGAGCTAATGTTGATGCTATCGGAGCAATGGTTTCAACCGGCCTGGGTTCCGCCGAGAGTGTTGGAAAGGAGCTTGAAGCAGGTGTACTTACTCAGGCAATGATGGAATACAAGAACGGCGTTATCGTCATGACATCTATCGGTGCAGACGCGATTCTTGCTGTTGTGGCTGAAGAGGGAGAGCAAGCCTTGGAAATGTACGCATGCAGGTTAAGGAAAGAAAGCGCGACCTGGAAGCAATTCTATAGCGTCGTGTTGCAGGTAAATTGACGTGCGTTCCTGTTATTTCCAGATGGGAATGCCCGTTTTCCTGAATATACTCTTTTGCCCCGGGCACTGGACATGGAGTGTTCTTGCTTAAATAATTGCATGGCGGTTTCCAGCGTAAGGGAGAAAGCATGAACGAAGCTACAGTTAACGGGAATTCTGATTTATCTATCAATGAGACACTTTCAGAACTGGTTGAAAAAACAGAAGCTCTGACTGCCCTGCTTATCAGCAGGCACGGAATTTGCCTGGGGCAGGCGGGCGGTGCAAGGCTGAATGCAACTGCTCTGGCAGCCCTTGTTGCCGGAATGTTCTCTGCAACAAAGGAAGTTGCCAACATCGTTGGTGAAGAACAGTTTTCAATTCTCCTGCAGCAGGGTAAGAAAAGGCATATTCATATTTCTCTTATAGGACAGAGATCGATGATGGTAATTGTTTTTGAAGATTACTCACGGATAGGCAGAGTCAGGCTTGCAGCAAAGAGAAGCAGCCCTGCCCTTGTCCGACTGCTGAACAAAGACAGGAAAGATCAGAAAGATGCCTTACAGGACATTTCAATACCCGATTTCAAAGAATATGCACTTAATCTTATAGACAGGATTTTTGTCATCGGAGAGGAAGAGGATGCCTCACCTTGACTTGAATAACAAGCAACTGGTATTCAAGATTGTTTACTTCGGCCCGGGATTGAGTGGGAAAACCACCAATCTGCTCTTCATCCACAAAAAGATTTTTGACAAATACAAAGGTGATATGGTCAGCCTGGACACTGAGGAAGAAAGAACTCTTTTCTTTGACTTCTTTCCGGTTTCACTTGGATCAGTTCAGGGCTTTTCCCTCAAAATTCATCTTTACACCATACCGGGCCAGGTGTACTACGAGGCAAGCAGGCGTATTATTCTGGAAGGTGCAGATGGTGTGGTTTTTGTTGCTGATTCCAAAATCGACAGACTTGATGACAATATTGATATGTACAGAAGGATGATCACCAACCTGAACAGCTTTGGAGTAGATCTTGATTTTTTTCCCATAGTGCTTCAATACAACAAACGTGATTTTGACGAAATTATTCCATTAGGCAGGATAGAAGAAATTCTTGAACTTCCCGAGGATATACTTGTAACCGAATCGGTGGCCATTTCAGGAGCGGGAGTGATGAAGACACTCCAGCTCATCAGCAAGGAAGTTATCAGAAACTTTCAGCTGGATTAATCCGCGTGAGATAACGAAAGGAGCCTGATTACACATGTCCTTTAGTGGCAATTTAAGTGAGTTCGGCGTTGTGGCGCTGTTGCAATTACCTGACACAAATCATCTTAGCGGTAAACTGGTTCTCGAACAGGCCGGAAACACAGCAGAATTCTTTTACATTAAAGGCAAGCTTCTTCATGCAGAACTGGGCGAAATAACCGGCAAAGAAGCACTTATTGAAGTGATTGACTGGACCGATGGTAATTTTGCTTTTGATTCCAGTTGCAGCACCGTGAAGGTAACCATCAAGCAGGATCTTCAGAACACACTTATGTGGGCATTGAAGGAAAGAGATGAGAGAAAAAAGAAGAGGGATGAGCAGCAGCAGGCAGCCAGGGAACTCGCTGCGAAAGAACGGACGGCCAGGGAATCAGCCGCCAGGGAACTGGCTGTGCAGGCGCAGGTTGCCGCCGCTGCACTGGCTTCCAATCTTCCTGAACCTGTTGTTTTACCCCGATCTCTCATGACGAATTCATCTACAATTCAGATAGCGTACCTCATAAACTCAATGGGTCAGGTAGTTGCAGAGTCCGAAGCAGAAACAGACTTCATTCAAGAGATCAAACCCCTTCTTGCCGCTGTTAAGAGTTTCATCCGTGACTACCCGGCAGGTACCATGGGTAAAAGTTTCATTGAAGACTCAAACTACATACTGGCCGTGTCGGGCCTCAGCGAACGGTTGACAACTGTTATTTTTGTTCCCCATAGTACCAGATTGGGAGTTCTTTCAATAGAACTGGGGAAATTTGTGAGAGCTCTTCAGTCGAGCGGGTTGGAGATTCTAAATGACTGATGACCGTAATTCCGGTAAGAACGAAAACCGTCTTTATTTTGTGGAATTCATGCAGATGTGTGCAGATTCCGGCTACATCTCAGAATCAACCGCCCGTGAGATTTGTCTCTTTGCGAAATACCAGGGAGGAGTCGAGGCAATTCCCGCTTTCCCTGAAGACCATCTGGATAACAACGATCGTTTCACTGATCTTCTTGCCTTCAGCCCTCCCGAAGGATGCTCATTCGATAACTATGTGGTAACCGATGAAAATTCCTATGCTGTGGAACTGGCTCGTACAGTTGCTTTGATACCCAGAATATGGAAAAGCATTTCTCCCATTCTTTTCCATGCGGGAACCGGCCAGGGAAAAACTCACCTGCTGTCTGCAATTGCATCAGCATCAAGACAGAACACACTCTTCCTTAACCTCAACGATCTGAAGATGGGTTACAAGTACTGCGCAGGAGTAAACAAGGAAAGCCAGCTTCTTTCCTGGATAACAAGTCATAATTTTCTTCTCCTCGATGACCTTCAGTTTGTCCAGAATGAAACCGAATTCCAACACTTTCTCTGCTCTGTTTTCAACAGAATGCCTCAGGAGAAAAACGCAATTGTACTCTGCTCCAACTCAGAAGTTGAAAATATGCAGTATTTCGACAGCACATTCTTTTCACGAATATCTTCAGGCATTTCTGTTGAGCTGAAATCAATTGATTTCCAGGGCAGGGTTGCCGTTCTCGAAAGATTGTTCCGCAATACCGGTTTCGGTCCCGGGCCTGAAGTAATTAATTATATCGCAACCGAAATCACGCAGAATATCAGAACCCTCAAGGCTGCGGGAAGAGCCGTTCTGGCAAATCTTCTCGCCTCACCGGCCAGAAGTGGTATCTCCATCGAAACGGTAACCAGGCTGCTGAACTCAATGAACCTCCGTGATCCCGCCGAAAAAAGTCTGGAGACATCTTCTGCTGCTCCAGGTACTGCAGTGAAAGAGGAGAATACAGTATCCCCGTACATAGTTGTTGATATTGATGATGATGAATTGATATCCAAACAGGCAGTAGAAGAAAAGAGTGAGACCGGGCAGACTGAAGATCAACCTGATGCTTTTCTGGAAGATACTTCTGAAGCCGCAGTTGTTACGCCAGCCGCCCCTTCCTCTGAACCGGAAGCAGTGGTAATTAAGGGTGCATCGCCCCGGAAGGTTGTTCCCAAGAGCACTCGTGCTCAATTATCCAGGAAAGCCGAAGCTTCATCCAAGGCACAATCCATATATATGATAGAGAGTGCAACTACAGTAAACAGTCAAATTGAGGCTCTCAAAATGGCAGCCCTGAGAAGAATCCAGCAGTTGGAAAAGAAGAACCCTGACAGCCCGGAAATTGCAAAACTCAGATTTGCCATTGTATTCCTGAATGAAGGCAAGGTTGAGTCGGCTATGGTGGCACTGAAATAATACTTTTCTTCTGAGATAATGAGATAATTTGACTTTTCACTGTTGTTTGAAAGCTATTCTGTTAGCGTATTAGCAGATAGATGATCTTATCTTGCGACCGGCGGGTGATGATAGTATAAGTAGAGAATGTCTTAAACTGGAAAGGATTCTTCATGAACAGCAATGAGATTCTTGCTGCCCTTGTGCGGGTTGATGGAATTGATGCCGCAGTTTGCGTTGGGCGTGATGGTTTCGTAATTGATGCAGTGGCAGGAGCAGGAGCTGATGTTGATGCAATCGGAGCAATGGTTTCAACAGGTCTTGGATCTGCTGAAAGTGTTGGGAAAGAGCTTGGTGTCGGTGTTCTTACTCAAGCAATGATGGAATATTCCGATGGTGTAATTGTCATGACTGCAATTGGTGAAGATGCCATTCTTGCTGTGGTTGCTTCCATCAATGCCAGTCTCGGTAATGTACGCCTTCAGGTCAGGAAGAGGAAAAAGGAACTTGAACAAGTCCTTTAATTCTTTTCGTCTCCGATGTAACTGCAACATTTGATTCGTAAGAAGTGGCCCGACAACGTCGGGCCTTTTTGGCTGCCTGGCAATCAGCAATCCATTCCAACCCATCAGTAAACAAACGGGGCGTGTCAGACTTCCGCCCGGCACGCCCCGTTGAACCAAACCAACCGTATTGGATTACCTGATAACGCTCACTCTGGAGGTAGCAATGTTGCTGCCCTGAGCAAGACGCATGAAGTAAACACCTGTAGACACGGAGCTTGCGTCCCATGTAAACATCGCTGAACCGCTGAGGTTCTCAGAAAAAGGAGTGTCGATAACGCGACCGGAAACATCGAAGATTTCCAGTGTCGCACGACCGCTTACGCCCGTAACGGTCACGGAAGCACAGCTGAAAACAGGATTAGAAACTGATACAGAGATGGGTGAGTTAACCACACCAGAGTACTCATCTGCTATACCGGTCATAGGCCATGTCTTCATGATGACACTGGGATCACCGAAAAGAGTGTAGCCTTCGAAGTAATACTGGGTATTCCCTCCACCGCTGTAAGCTGCGTAAACTGCCATAAGACCCTGGTTCAGGAATCCCTTGGACCAGTAAACATCATCTCCGAGGAAGGAATCAAATTCAGCACGCTGCTGAATGTCGTCTTCGGTCCAGAGACTGTTGGGTACAGAGCCCCAGAACCAGAGACCACCCCTGCCTGGTGTACGGGTCCAGGTTTCACCCCAGCATGTGCCGACTTCGTAGTTTCCTGTAACGCAGGCGTGACTGATCACACCCGGGAACATGTCGTCATTGGTAAGCTGATTGAAATAAGACTGAGTGAAACTCATATCACCCCAGCTTGTCTCGGAGCCATGACCACTGAATGTGAGCATGGAAAGACCTGCGTTAATGCCGGTGACGGCCTGGGCAGCATTGCCGCCGGAGTTAGGATAGACTGTCAGTGAATTGTAACCACGGGGAGTAAGATGGGTATTTATACAATAGTTATGTGTGCCTTCGGAGATGTTGTAGTTATCTATCGATGCTATGAACATCGCATTCTGTACCCAGTCCTGACTTCCAACTGAGTTCTCATAATCAATAACTCTCTGGGCCATTAATATGGCTTCACCTGTGGTTATTGCACTGAAGCGTCCGAGGAAGGCATCAGGGATCCAATCACCGTCAAGACAGGCATAATAGAGGTCTGTAATTCCGCTGTATTTTGTTGCAGTTCCGCCGGGAAGGAACCCTGTGTCTCCAACAAGAAGCACATAAACAGTTCCGCCTTCAATGGCAGTCTGAATGTAGGCGCGAATCTCTGCTGGAGTTGAACCGGCAACGGAAAGGTCAACCATTGTTACTGTGTAACCCTGTGATTCCTTATGAGTAACAAAAGCATCCATTCCGGTAGTAACGAAATCACTGTGACCGACGATAAGATAAGGAGCCGGACTATCAGTATGCACTCCACCCTCGAAGGTGCCATAGTTCATCAGCATACTCTGAAGAATGGTCTCGTACTCTGTGCAGCCCAGCCTGGAAGCCTGCTCGTAGGAAGCTGCAAGATCTCCGTTCTGGAATTCAAGTGTGATCTCTGCATCCGCAAGAAGAGTGAAAGTGCCCTCGCTGGTGTTCCAGCGGAGAGGTGTTACTTCAACAAGTGCAAGGTTGCGTCCGCGCATGCCACCTGCGTAAGTTATTCTTACCCAGTTTTCAGGGTAAGCAGAACCGCCACTGTAAACATCAGAATCAAAAGACATTGTGAAGGCATCTCTGGGTCTGTTTTTTGTAGTACTCTCAATGGCAGGTACAACAGCAGCGCCGTCATAGCTGATTGTCTCAATACTGGCATTGGATACCGCGACAACCACTTCAGCGCCAACTGGTATTTCAATCCAGGTTCTGTAAACTGGAAGTGCGGGAAATCCTGTTTCGGCCAGGTTCTCTGCGCCGTCGATACTCACACTCGTGAATCCTGTTCCCTGAACAATCACAGACTCGAACTCGGGCGCGGGAGTGCTGAGATCAAGGGTAAGACCAGATTCAGAAGACTGCACCATGGTGAGTCCGGCAGCGAAGGAGACACAGGCAAAAACGCTTATCAAAACAAATGCTTTTTTCATCTTTCCTCCTGTTGGGTTTCATTATGTATATCATCGAAAACGGGAAACCGCAATTTGCATATCTATATACGCAAGTAGCTCGCAAGTATAGTTTCTTATTCCTCTTGAGTAAAGGAGGTACAAATGGCAGTGGTAATCAGAAATCCAAGAGAGACTCGTATAAAAGAGAGCGGAGCACATGGAACCAGTGAAGCTCTTCTGGCAGGTCCCGCGTCCGGAAGCAACAGATTCATAATTCGAAGAATTACTCTTAATCCGGATGGATGCACCGCCAGGGTCAGTTTTGATCGCACAGTTGTTTACTTTGTTCACAAGGGCAGAGTCACACTCAGCCACGATGCGGGAGAACTCGATCTGCTTTCTCCCGGAGATACGGCAGTAATTCATCCTGATGAACTTCATCATCTGCACAACATCGACAAGTTGAAAGCGGTGATAATCAGGGTAGCATCTCAGTGATCAATCTGTGATAATACGGTGGATGCGTTATCATCAATTCGATACCGGAGGTTTTGAAGGTGAAAATCGCTTTACTTCTGTTTTTTTTGTTTGCCCTGGCTGTTCCTTCCTTTGCCAAGTCTCCCCCAGGCACGTCCCCCCCGGGAATTGCACTTGTTCTTGCGGGCGGTGGCGCCCGGGGTTTAGCCCATGTGGGTTTCCTGAAAGCCCTGGAAGAAAACAACATCAGAGTGTCAGCAATTGCAGGCACAAGCATGGGAGCTCTCATGGCAGGACTGTATGCCTGCGGATATTCAGCAGAGCAGCTGGACAGCCTTACATCAACCATGGACTGGATGCAGCTTTTCAGTTCAAGGCCGAAGCCCAGAATGACCTTCCTGCCTGATCGGATCAGAGGCAGGCAGGATCTGATCAATCTCAGCCTTCGAGGGCTGACACCAACCCTGCCCGGCAGTGCTGTTTCAAACATGAGGGTTGGCTTTCTTCTTTCGGGAATGACCGGGCCTGCGCAGGTTCTGAAAGGCTTGAGTTTTGATTCTCTGGCAATCCCTCTCAGGGTAGTCGCCTCCGACCTTCGATCCAGAGACAGAGTCGTTTTCAGCCTTGGAGAATTGTATAAGTATCAGCTTGCCAGTATGGCCATCCCCGGTATTTTTCCTCCTTTCATTCATGACTCCCTGATGCTGGTTGATGGTGGAGTCTTCGACAACATGCCGGTTGATGTGGCGGAGAAGGCATGGCCGGATCTCCCGGTGCTTGCTGTGAATGTCGGCAACGCCAACCCCACAGAATATCCTGATGCACCTTCTCTCCTTACTGTGTTTGGGCTTACTTTCAATGCTCTGTCCGCCAGAGTAAATGACCATTACAAGAGAGACCCGCAGTGGCTGTTCACACCGGACCTTCACAACTCCGCCGTCTGGAGTTTCGAACTGACCGACTCCCTGATTTCCTGGGGCTACAACCAGGGAATGGTCTGGATCGCAGAAAATCCCGATCTGCCAAGAGGCGGTCAACCACGGGAAGGATGGCATCCTCCTGATTTCACCGTTAGGAATATTTTGTTCTCCGGTAATCACAATGTCTCACTCAGAGCCATTGATCGCTGGCTGCATATCACCAGGGGAGACACCCTTAACACCAGGATCGCCATGGATGTGGCCGAAAATCTCTATGCCTCGGGGTTGTTCAGCATGATAAGGATGTCAATGCTTCCTGCGAGAGACCCGAAGCAGTGTGATCTCGCTTTTGCTGTAACAGAGATTGATCCGGGTACTCTGGGCTTCGGCCTCTCCTACAACAACGATTTCGGGCTGGATGCCCGGCTGACTCTGGAACACAGAAACACATTCAATCGAGGAGTAAAAACAATCATCAATGCTGGCGGGGGCAGTAATTACGCTTTCCTTGAACTGAGTTCCTTTACAAACACAGTACACACCGAAAGATATTTCAGTATTTCCGGCAGTCTCTACCAGATTAAAGGAAATGAGCAGAACGCTGATGGCTCAAATCCTTTAAGAATCTGGACAGATCATTCTGCAGCTCTCACCCTGGGCCGACCATTTTCCTGGTATGGAATTGTTGAATTAGCAGCAGAGTGGAAGGGACGCTCTTATGCAAACAGCAGCAGTACTGAAGCCTTTCCCTTGCTCTCAGTGTCCTACCTCACAGACACCAGGTCAAATCCCACCACTAATTCTCAGGGAACTCGAATTTTCTTGAAGGCCGGCTGGTGCCCTCAAGAGAGCAACAACCATTCGTTCGTAAACTGGGATATTTTGAAAATCCATAACCTTCCAGGCTCTTTTCTCACTGGAGTCTCTACATGGGGTTCACTTCTCTGGGGTAACAACTATGAATGGGAGGAATCAAGACTTTCAGCAGCAAGAGGAATTCCCGGATACAGGTGGAACTCGCTTCCATCCAGAGAGAGGATCGCTGGAGATATCTTCGCATCGAGAAAGGTTCTTGGACCAATGTTTCTGGAGGCAAAGGGCGCTGCGACCTATGATTTTGATTCCCTGGAAGAGTACAGGAACGGTAATATCCACTGGGGTATTGGATTATCCTCCGGCATTAACATCCCCGGTGGAACTGCAAGACTGGGGCCGGGATGGGACGAGAACGGAACTACCCGCTGGACTTTCTCTTACGGCAGCGATTACTCCTTCGGCCCTGGCAGATAACCGGCAAACGAAAGGGCGCACCACGAAAAGGTGGGGCGCCCGATTCAGTTTAGCATTAACTACTTCAACAGAACAGTACGCAGTCTGACCTGCTCATTCCCAACTGTTCCAGAGATCAGATAAGTTCCCGAAGCAAAACCTGCACCGGAAACAGTGAGGTTGTGTGTGCCCTGAGACAATGAGCCGGAAACAACAGTTCCAACTTTTCTGCCGGTTACATCATACAACCCCAGATCACAGGAAGCAGTTCCCTGCAGAACTACCGTTGCACTGAAAGAACCCACGGCCGGACTCACTGCGGAAACGAAAGTAGTGAACAAATCTCCACTGCCCTCCCCGGCAATGCTGGTTCCACCAGTAAAGAAATCCATGTATGCTGCCATCAGCTCCTGTCGGGTTGTTGCATCTTCTTCAAGCACGCTGAAGAAAACTGAGGAAGTAATAGTTCTGTAGTTATCCGAAGGGCCTGTGTAACAACCGACTCTACCCTTACTGTCCTGACTGATGAAGATGATCTCACCGCCATTTGCAGAAAAGTCGTCCACATAGCCGTCGGCTTCGGACTTCCAGGGGTAGTCGAATTCCATTCCAGAGCAGATGCCCGAACCGGTGATATTCTGAACATTACCGGTGGTTGCAGCAGCACCGTCTCCCACATAGTTCAGACCGGTGTAGGGCCAGATGTTTGTACTTTTGTTGCTGAAGCCGACGTCATTTCCCTCAAAGTAGACGGAACCGCCCGCATCAAGGTAAGTGATCAGTTTTGTTCGCTCCGCCGGAGCGATTTTGTTGTCGTCTCCTCAACAGGTGAACATACCCATCATCATAAACACAGCATCATAAGAACTCAAGTCTGTGGGAAGAGAGGTTCCGGAATCAACAGTATCACCCAGAGCAAGCAGTGTCTGCTCTACCCAGTAACCAGTGTCAATGGAATCTCCAAGCGCCGAATCCCAAATCAGATCCACCTGGTCATAATTGTAGATGCAAACATTGCTCGCAAGGCAGAGACCTGAAACTGCCAGCAGCATAGGTATCACTACTCTCATTTCTACCTCCATATTGTTGTACGGGGATGTCCAACATCATGGAGCATAAAGGGAGGTCTTACCCATGTCAACGTTTCGCGAAACCGTACCGGTTTTCCGGGTCTTACAAGTGAGCCCTGGAACATGGGGACATTCCGATGGCCACTGCTCATAGGATTTGTAATAACCCGGGTATGGATTGTCACCTCGGTCTGGAAAGGCACCAAAACTGTGGGCAAGGTGGTTTTTTACACTGTGTTCATACCCTGGGGTCTCCTGATACTTTTCATAATCAGAGGTATTACTTTTCCAGGTGGCGAAGCTGGAATTTCATACTACCTGACACCTGTATGGAGTAAGCTTCTCAACGCAGATATCTGGCTGGCAGCAATCTCCCCGGTGCCCGTATCTTCGGGGTACTTTTCTTCCTGATGCTTCTGACTCTCGCAGTTGATTCCGCATTCAGCCTGAATGATTCTATTGATGAAATAACACACATCCTGGAAGTCTCGATCACAAAAAAGCTCTGATCAGTTATCACTTCGCTGATAACCTTCCATTGATCGAAGCCGATGCCACGCAGATCAGACAGACAATAATGAATCTGGTAACGAATGCCTCTGATGCAATAGATCGGACAGGTGGCTTAATTTCCATTACAACCGGAGTAATGAACTGTGACTCAGAATATCTGGCAAGCACATACATTGATGAATCACTCCCAGCCGGACAGTATGTGTACGTGGATGTTACAGATAACGGCTGCGGAATGGATACGGAAGCACTGGGAAAGCTGTTCAACCCGTTCTATACCACCAAATTCACCGGGCGAGGTCTGGGTCTTGCAGCAGTACTGGGAATTATCCGGGGTCACAATGGAGCCATCAAAGTCTGCAGTGAACCTGAAAAAGGAACCTCTGTCAGGGTTCTCTTCCCTGCATGCCCGGGTTCCGGAGAATCAGAAATAAAGAAAAAGAACGGAAACACAAGAAGCTGGACCGGCTCAGGCACTGTCCTTCTTGTGGATGATGAGGAAACCATTCTATCTGTAGGGAAGCAAATGCTTGAGCATCTGGGTTTCGAGGTCGTCACAGCTCTTGATGGCCGTCATGCAGTAGAGTTATTCACAAAAAACCTGAACGACATTGTTCTTGTGATACTCGATCTTATCATGCCAAATCTCGATGGTGAAGAAACATTCCGGGAGCTTTCTGAAATTAAAGATAATGTAACCGTTATTCTCTGCAGCGGATACGATGAGCAGGAAGTAACCCAGCGATTCAAAGGCAAATCTCTCTCAGGATTCCTGCACAAACCGTACAACTTCTCAGAACTGGAAAACAGAGTAAAAGAAGCACTGAATGATTAAACCCGGCAGAGCAGCATAACAGGCAAGACGGCGGAATCTTAGCCTGATCTCATGTTATTGACATGAACGAATTTTCCTTACATGTAGCTTATTGAGACAGATGATCTGTAAGAATAACAGAAGCAGCATCCTCTTTAGAATCTGCCTGTTCACTTTGATCGTTTTCTTAAATTCTTTGCAGGGGGCTGTTTATGCGAGAAGGCGGGGGTACACGAGAGCAATTAATTCTTGAGATAAGAGAGCTTCGCGAACACAATTCTCTTCTTGACGCAGAAATACTGGCTCAATCGAATGCTCTTTCAGACCTGGCCCGATTCAAAACAATATCCGACTCCGCTGAACATGGTAATGCAATTACAGATCTTCGGGGAAAACTTGTCTACGTCAACGATTACTTTGCCGGTAAACTTGGCTACACAGCCGAGGAGCTGCTCGGGAAGAACCTCTCAATATTCCACAGTGAAGAACAGTTGAAGCTGGTCGAAAAAATAATCGAATCCATCACTGGCTGTGGAAAATACGGCCCGATGGAAATAGGACACATTCACAGAGACGGCTCGGAATTCACCATGTTGATGAGTGGAATATTCATCAATGATGAAGGTGGTAAACCGGCATACCTGGCTGCTTCCGCAATTGACATTACGGAAAGGAAACTTGCCGAAAAGGCGCTGCGAGCCGAAAGAGACAAGCTGAAAATCATTTTCTCATCCATAAGAGACGGTATCTACATAGTTGATCATGAATACAATATTGAGTTTGTCAATCCGGTACTAATGGCGGATTTCGGACCGCATGAGGGGAAAAAATGTCACTCCTATTTTCATGGCAGCGAGAACAGTTGTCCATCATGCAGGCTTCCGGATGTTCTCGCAGGCAAAACTGTGCCGCGGGAATGGACTTCGTCGATCAGCGGCAAGACCTACAGCATGCTCGATACACCGCTGAAAAATGCGGATGGTTCCATCTCCAAGCTGGAAGTTCTCCGCGACATCACCGATCAGAAGCAATCTGAGGAAACTCGTATACTGCATCTCAAGTTTCTTGAGAATCTGAACCGGATCGATGCGGCAATTCGAAAGTCAACAGATGTTGAGCAGATGATGTCCGATGTACTGCAGGCAACCCTTGAGATATTCCAGTCGGATCGTGCCTGGTTGCTCTATCCCTGCGACCCTGATGCAAAATCCTGGAAGGTACCGATGGAACACACACGACCGGAGTATCCCGGGGCGCTGGTATTGGGCAAAAATCTCCCGATGATTCCTGAAGTTCAAGCTGTCTGCCGCAGAGCTCTGAAAGAAAATGATGTGATCACAATCGACTCACGGGAAGCGTGTGCTCCCAAAAAAACAGATAAGCAGTTTTCAACTCTGTCTCAGATGCAGATTGTATTGCATCCCCAGGCGGGAAAGCCCTGGTTATTCGGTTTGCATCAGTGCTCACACTTCAGGGAATGGTCCAAAGAAGAAACAGACTTGTTCCGTGAGATCAGCCACCGACTTTCCGACGCTTTAAGCAGTCTGCTTCTTGTGCGCGACCTTCGCGAAAGCAGGGAGAACCTGAATGAGGCCCAGAGGGTAGCGCACATCGGCAGCTGGAGCCTGGATATTGTCAGCAATGCGCTTACATGGGCAGAGGAAACCTACCGCATTTTCGAGATGGACCCCCAACAATGCAGCATTTCCTTCGAGACCTTCCTGAATGCAGTTCATCCGGATGATCGCGAATTTGTCAGCAATGCCTACACGAAATCGGTCAGTAACCGTACTCCATACGATATATCCCACCGCCTGCTGATGAAAGATTCCCGGATAAAGCATGTACGCGAAATGTGTGAGACCTTCTACAACGATCAGGGTCAACCCATACGCTCCATCGGCACAACCCAGAACATCACCGATATAAAAAACGCTGAAAAGAAAAACCAGGAGCTTCAGCGACAGGTCCAGCATACCCAGAAACTCGAAAGCCTGGGTATTCTTGCCGGGGGAATCGCCCACGACTTCAACAACATTCTTATGGCGATTCTGGGCAACGCAGATCTTGCATTGATGGCTCTTCCCACGGCAAATCCGGCTTACAGCAACATCAGGGCAATCTGGTAGGAGGTAGCTCGTAAGCCACCCCCTCCCCCTCCCAACAGAACGGTACGTACCGGCCAGGTATACCGCTCTTCGATCAGTAACCGATCCGTTCAGGATCGAGAAAAAGCGAGAGTAAAGTCATGCAGGAACAAAAGTCCACGCTCTCTGAACCAATCAAGAGTCATAACGAAACGAACTGGTCGTCTCATTACCGATTGCCATCGATCCATCTTGATCCAGACTCGGTGCGCTTCATCAGGAGCAAAACCTGCCTTAATCATGATTCTCTGGAATTTCCTTGGATTCTTCCATTTCTTCAGCTGAGTTGATCTCAGTCTACTCCGAATCCATGCATCAAGG
>JAGLOJ010000134.1 GCA_023139045.1 Candidatus Sabulitectum sp. | reverse complement strand
GACTGGCTCCAACGTTTCTTATGTAGTCGGAAACTGCTTCAACAACAGAATCAGGTTTCGGCCAGGAAGTGGAAGCATTGTCGAGGTAGATCAATAGAGTTTCCTTCACCGTATAGATAGAATTTATTCAGGAGGGCAGCGGTACTTACGCCGCTGCCCTCTGCAAGAACTACAGGCCAAGAGTGGCCTTTATTGCTCCAAATGTAACTGGTTCTAGCGAAAGCGTACCATTTAGTTTCATCAATAGGCTCTCCCAAGACAAGTCACCTGTTGAATTTTCATAGGCTCCGGCTAAAGAACGATTAACGTCATCTATCCATCCCCATACATAGATTGCATTATCCCCGGACGGCCAGTTTATCTCAATAACAAGATTATCAGTACCGTTGTACCAGAACGACTGATCCAGTTCAATAGTTAACCAGTCTCCCGGGGCTCCGGCGTTCAACTGCACACCACTGTCGTCGTATACCAGAGTCTTTGTACCCTCAATGTAATTGGAGTCGAACTCTTCTCCCAGTTCTGCAAGATCTGTGTGCCCAAGGTATATCTCCAGTGCACCCAGATTAACCCTTGATCCGCTGAAAATCTGGAATGATAAAGACTCGATCTCAATTGCTGAGCCCAATTCGTCAGAATAAGCTACCAACTGGTAGCGTAAACTCACGTATCAAGACCCGCAGAATGGTTTGGCACTTGCCTGCTGCTGCGTGCCGAATGTCACATACTCGCCGTAACAGAGGCCTGCAATTACAATCATCACGATAACTGCCTTCATACATCTCACCCCTTTCAAAGTTAGCTGTGCTTTGCCCTGATCCGGGAGAATCCCAGAACAACACAGTAAATAATCCCGATTCCCACAGCGACCATGCCTGCGTGGGACGGGCCTCCAATGACGGTGATTCCGTCAATGATTTTGTCGGGTACTGCCGCAAGCCCGAAATTGTGAGCAAAGGCAGCCCCAGTAAACATTCCGATTATCAGAATAACGGAACTGAGATCTCCACCTCCGGCTTTGAACAACTGCCTTCCGGGGCATCCTTCACCAAGAGAGAAACAGATGCCTGCAAGGAACATCCCGAGAAAATTCCAGAGGAAATTGCTGTGAGAGGCAGGCATGTTCCTGAACCCGAATGTCATAAAAGAACTATCAGAAATTGCCAGAGCAGCAGTCTTCACAACAAATGCAGCTGCTACGAGAGCAAGCACCCCGTAAAGGTATGATCGATCCTTGAAGAACATGGCATTTCTGAAGGCGGCAATAGAGCAGAACCTGCTTTTAAACCCGAAGAACCCCACCACCAGGGCAGCTCCAAGAGAAAGAATGAATGGAGCGGACATGGAACCCGGTCCAGAAATACTTCTGAAGAAAGCTTTACCCTCACCGAATGATGGATGCAACAAATAAATACCGGCCCCGACCAGCAGCAGCAGGGGAAACAGAAAACTCTCACTTCTGGCTGCGGTTCCGGGCTGTCCAAGGTTGAATCCTCTTTTATTAAATCTGAAAGCAAGCGATATACCTGCCACAAGTCCGGCAAGACCCACCAGAGAATTCAGATCTCCTCCTGCAAGCCTGAGAAAAGCTCTCCATGGGCAGCCCAGGAAAACCAGTGCGCCGATCATTCCGAAAAAGCCAAGTAGAAACTTTGAAACAGGGAAGGAAGCACCCCTGCCGACGAACTCCCTGCCTGTGATGGCTGCGATGAAAGCCCCGAGAACAAGACCGATGATCTCCGGTCTGAAATACTGCACTGGAAGAGCCCTGTGCAAACCAAGAGCCCCGGCGATATCTCTTTCAAAGCATGCAACACATATACCCATATTTTCCGGATTACCCAGCAGAACAAGAAGTCCACCGACTAAACCCAGAACGATTCCTGTGATCCAAGGTTTCATCCCACGTCCTTTCTGTGAATCATTGCCGGGAAAGTACCTGTTCTCGTGAGTATATCTGCGATGCCGGTTTCCTCTTCACCGAACGTTCTAAGGCAGACACCGCAGTCGGATGAGAATTCTCTTGGAATAGGTACAATTTTGCAGCGAAACTCTGCTTTCTGGATTTTTCTCGCTGCGAGCATGACTGAACTCACAGAATCAAACAGCCTGTAGATATAGCATCTCATATTGAATAAAACCTCTCTGCTGTGCCCAGCTCATAAGCGGTTTCATACATGTTGGAAACAGAACCCACAGCATGTTTTTCCAATAGATTGAAGTGCTTAAGACAGGTTCCACAGGCAAGAAGAGTAACCCCCTTCTGCTCAAGAAACCTAAGATCCTCGAGGATCGGAGAACCCTGTACGGTTAGAAATACGCCTCTGTCGTAAAAGAGAATCGTCTGGGGAAGACCTTCATCAAGTTCTGTCAAGGTGTGAAAATACGCCCTGCACAGAACATCTTCCAGCTCTCTGTCCCCTCCGCTGCCGAATGAATCCTGTGGCACTGAAACCACAAGTTTACCTGAACTGGAATTGGATCTGTTGCCGCTTGCCGATTTCGCTGGAATAACTTCCACACTGTCATAACTGTCATGATTGGTAATAGTGCTCTGTGCGCCTGCTCTGTTTACAGCGCGCTGGATGTTTTCAGCCTGGCCTGATCCATCGGCAAGGATGAGAAAAGGCTCACCGGCTTTCAGTGCTTTCTTTGCAACAAGCACAGGCTGCGGACAAGGTTTTCCCCTTGCATCAATTTCTTCCATAATACCCGCCTTCGAAGCTAAGCTTCAGTTAGCATCACGACGGGCAGGTCTTACATGGAAATACTACACAGAGAGTGGTGACAACCCGACGGGATGCATAAATTCAGGCACAGGCCTGTGCCCGGAATCAATTACTCATGTGCGTTTGAATAAAACACGCGTATATGGCATCCCTACTCTCCTTTCTTTGAAAAGATACTATACGAATGAAATTGCAGTAAAACAAGATGAAGGTTTCCTGAAATGTTTTTCCAATTCACCAGTCAATAAGTGCCTGCACCGAATACTGATACCGTCAGGGCAAGTTGTACCGCTGTACTGATATCTTTTAAATTCTCCGTAAACCCTTCCCTATTTCTGCAATTTCAGAAGAGAATCCACAAAGTTGGATTTCTGCAGTTGATAGAAGAAGACTCTGAATTGACTACCGCGAAATAACCACTGTACGTGCTGAAGCCAAAATATCTCCCACTGCTGCGGTTACAAAATAGACACCGGACGGCATAGGATTGGACACATGGACAGCGTAAACAGAACCACTGTATATCTCGTGTTGTGATCTGCTTGCCCTTCCAGGATTGAAAAGTGGCCGCCAATTCTTCATGCTCTCAACCTTCATCACATTGCTCTTCATGATGACCGGTCAACTGATATGGCATTACTTTTTTATCATACCCCCAATCTATATGCTCTACTATGTGAGATCACTTCCTGCTGACCCTGATCGATTCTCCCACAATTCACATCCAGAACTATAAGAGTAAAGGAATAGTTGTTTTCTGTTAACGGTACTGATATTGCATTTCGTCGATTGCATAACAAAAGGGACCACCGATTTCCCGGTGGTCCCTTAACATTAATGCAGACAATATCTCTACTGCTGCGAAAGAACCCCGCCCATCATCTTGATGGATTTCTTGGGGCACTTCTCCACACACTGACCGCAGCCGATACACTTGTCGGCGATGACCGTATGTTTCTCTTTCAGCGAACCCTCAATGGCATCAGTGGGACAGACTCGGGTACAAAGAGTGCAACCTATACATGTTGTATCAATGAATGCTTTCGGTCGTACCGGAATGCCATCAATAATGGCTCCGGTGGGGCACTCTGAAGCACAAAGCCCGCAATTTATGCACTTGTCGGGATTGATCTTCGCAAGGAATCCATCAATCTCAACAGCATCAACCGGACAGACCTTCGCACATTTCCTGCAACCAATGCAAGCCACGGAGCATGCTTTTCTTGCGATACCACCTTTGTCCTTGCTGGAACAGGCTACAACTACCTTGCGGCTTGAGGGCCAGAGAACGATGATGTCTCTGGGGCAGGCTTCAATACACTTGCCGCAGGCTACGCATTTTTTCGCATCAATCACAGGTACACCATTGTCGCCTGTTACCATGGCGTCAAAGGGACAGGCATCTATACAGTCTCCTGATCCCAGGCATCCATATGTGCAGGCTTTCTGTCCGCCCATAACCATTGAAATGGAAACACAACCGGATGGGCCGTTATAGTTAAAGGCATTCACTGCGGATTTACCGCCATTACAGAGAATGGTGGCAACCATTTTTTCCTTTTCCTCCGCTACAGTACCCATGATTTTGGCAATTTCTGAATTGACAGCAGAGCTGGCTGCTGTACATCCAGTTACAGCCGTATTTCCCTCAACAACAGCTATTGCAAATGCGGCACAACCCGGGTAGCCACAACCACCGCAGTTGGCACTGGGAAGTACTTCAAGGATAGCTTCAACCCTTGGATCTTTCGGCACTGCAAACTTTTTTGCAGCAAAAGCAAGACCAAGACCGAGAAGAAGACCGATTGAACCCATAACAATAACCGGTCCGGTAATCGCAGAAAGAATTGAAGTCTCCTGCTGGGCTACCAGTACAAGTGTCATCTGTGCTGCCAGTATTATCATTATCTATCCCCCCAGCCCGGCAAAGCCCAGAAAGGCGATTGACATAGCCCCCGCAATCAGGAAAGCAAGAGGCAGCCCTTTGAGAGCCTCAGGAACATCTGCTGTTTCCATTCTTTCACGAATACCAGCCATCAGCACAAGAGCCAGAGTGAAACCTATACCTGCAGCAACAGAGTTGATCAGTGAGTATCCTAGAGTAAATTTGTCGTCGATGTTCAGTACAGCTACACCAAGAATTGCACAGTTGGTAGTGATGAGCGGCAGAAAGATACCAAGAGCATCATAAAGAGCGGGACTGAACTTCTGAAGAATCATCTCCACAAGCTGCACAAGACTGGCTATTATGATGATGAAGGTTATTGTACGGAGATACTCCATTCCATGTGGCACCAGTAAATTGTGATAGACAAGCCAGGACCCAAGTGTTGCCAGAACCATGACAAAAACTACGGCTGCACCCATTCCCACAGCACTGTCCAGCTGCTTGGAGACTCCAAGAAACGGGCAGATGCCCAGGAACCGTGAGAGTACATAGTTATTGATAAAGATAGCGCTGACTATTATTGCCATCATTTTCGCAATACTGAAAGACGGTTCCCCGCCATCAGGCGCAGCAACGATCACCCACATGAGCATTGAGTTGATCATTTGGCACCTCCTCTTTTACGCTTCTCCATTATGTTGAAGAAACCAAGTATGAATGCCATGAGTATGAAGGCTCCAGGAGCGAGGATTGCAATAAGCAGTGGCTGGTTCTCATACGCTTCACCAAGAAGATTAAACCCCAGCCAGCTTCCGTTACCCATAATTTCTCTGAAAGTAGCCATTATCACCATGGCAAGAGTAAATCCAAGCCCCATTCCGATACCATCCACAATGGAAGGAAGAACCTTGTTCTTATTGGCGAATCCCTCTGCTCTGCCAAGAATAATACAGTTCACAACGATCAGCGGAATGAAAATACCGAGACTGCTGTGCAGTGCAGGTAGATAGGCGTTCATAAGAAGGTCAACCAGAGTTACAAACGTGGCAATGATAACGATGTAGCTTGGAATTCTCACCTTGGCCGGTATCACCTTCCTGAACAGAGATACAAGAAAGTTGGAAAAAACCAGCACGAATGTAGCTGCGGCTCCCATTCCCAGTGCATTCTCCACGCTGGTTGTCACTGCGAGGAACGGGCACATGCCCAGTGCCTGTTTGAATACCGGGTTTTCTTTCATTATTCCCCTGGAAAAATCCTGTGCAAAACTCATTGGGCACCCCCTTCAGTGGGGATAATGCCAACTGTGGAAAGGGCATCAAGCCCGTCTCTTACCGAGTTGGTAACAGCCCTGGAAGTAATGGTGCTTCCGGTAATTGAATCAAGTCCCCCTCCGTCCTTTTTCAGAAGGAACTCGGAAGCATTCAGCCCATCGAGCTGGTAAAGAAACTTGGCTGGATTGGACACATTGGCCCCAAGCCCCGGAGTTTCCTGCTGATAAAGAACCGTGTTTCCAGTCACTGTACCGGCAGTGTTCACTGCAATCATGGTTTGAACTGTGCTCGAGTAGCCCTTTCCATAAGCGACGAAAAGATACCCAAGTTCGGTTCCAGTTGAATCGGTTACAGAAACCACAGCCAGAGTCTCATCAACTTCAGAATACGGGTTGGCAAGCTCGGGCACAGAAAGACTGTCGAATGTCAGCACCCCGGAAGCAAGCGAGCCGGCAACATCAATCATTGCATCCAGCTTGGCCTGTTCCTTCTGCTCGGCGATGATCGGCGAAGTAATGGAATTCACATAACCAAGTGCAACCGCTGCAATCACAGCAACCAGCATCAGCATAAGTCCGACTTTAAAAATCTCACCCATTCTTCTTCACCTCCCCAAAACTGAGAGGTCTGGTGTATCTGTCGATAAGAGGTGTTCCAAGATTCATAAGAAGGATTGAGTAGCTGCACCCCTCCGGATAACCGCCCCATCTTCGAATTACCATTGTGAGCAGACCGGCGCCTATACCAAATATTATCCTGCCCTTCTTCGTAACCGGTGTAGTTACCATATCGGTAACCATGAAAAATCCCCCAAGGATAACTCCACCCGCCAAAAGGTGAAAAAGTGGATTCCCATCGAACCAGCCCGGACCTCCAAACAGCCACCCGAACAGGGCTACAGAGCCCAGATAGCTCAGTGGAAGCCGCAACTCAAGAACTCCGCGCAAAACCAGATATACGGCCCCCAGAAGCAGCATGATTACACTGGTTTCACCAATGCAGCCTCCAATTCGACCCATGAAAAGATTTTTTATGCTCTCTTTGGAGAAAAGCATTGTTCTTACTTCTTCAGATCTTTCAGGGTCACCTTCCCACGTGAAAGTCTGCTTAAGCGCATTCAGGGGCGTTGCGCCGGAAAGAGCATCGAGTTCACCGGATTCGCTGAGCTTAGCAGTGGGCACACCACAGGCCTGTACATCAATTCTTTCACCGTCTTTCCACTCCATGGGAGCAATCCAGCCTGCAAGCATCAGCACAGGAAAGCTTGCCACAAGAAAAGCACGACCGAGCAGAGCGGGGTTAACAATGTTGTGACCGAGACCACCGAATGCCTGCTTGGCCACAGCAATAGCAAAAGCACTTCCAAGAACAGGCAGCCACCACGGCACACCGGATGGTACGTTGTAGGCAAGCAGCAACCCTGTAACCACTGCGCTTCCGTCAAAGGCGAAATTCACAGGTCTCTTCATGAATTTCAGGCAGAGCCACTCGGTAAGTACAGCGGCTCCAACGCTGGCCGCAACAAGCATGACGGCTCTCGGCCCGAAGAACCAGAAGGCTGCCACAAGTGCAGGCATTAGAGCAATAACAACATCCCACATAACCTTCTTTGTACTCTGCGAAGAACCCACATGCGGCGAGACTGCAAGATCAAAAATTCTGCTTTCAGCCATTTATGCCTCCCGCGCACGAGCAAGGGCCCGAACTTCGTTCTGCGCCCGTTTTATGTGATGAACAAGATATCTGCCGGCGGGACACACATAGCTGCAGGTACCGCAGGCCATACAATTAAGCGCACCGGCCTTTTCAGCATCTTCCCATTTAGCGTACTCTGAGGCAGTTGCAATTGTACTGGGAATAAGATTCAGGGGGCAGATGTCAACACATTTGCCGCACCTGATACAGGGGCCCTCTGCAACATCTCTGACCTCTTCCGGTGACATGGCCAGAATACCGCTTGTTCCCTTAGTCACTGGGGCAGCATCTGTGAACATGGCCATTCCCATCATGGGGCCACCGCTTATCAATCTCTTCACATCTCCCTTGTACCCACCGGCAGCGGCGATCAGAGCAGAAACAGGTGTTCCCACGCATACATCAAAATTGCCGGGACGGTTTACGCCAAGGCCGGAAACCGTTACTATTCTTCTCATACATGGAATACCCATGCAGACAGCCTCAGTAACAGCAACACAGGTTCCTACATTCTGAACAACAACCCCGATGTTAAGCGGCAACCCACCTGCAGGTACAGTTCTGCCGACAACAGCATCAATAAGCTGTTTCTCTGCACCCTGGGGGTACTGAACCTTGAGAGGTACAACCCTGGCACCCTTTTCCTCTAGAACCTTAATTGCATCCGGCTTGTTTACTTCAATACCTATACAGGGGTCAGCAACGCCAAGAACACGGGCAAGAATATTCATCCCCGTTATAAGGTCATCGGCCCTCTCCAGCATAAGACGGTGATCTGCAGTCAGGTATGGTTCACACTCAACACCGTTGATAATGAGTGTATCAATCTTCACGCCCTTTGGAGGTGAAAGCTTTACATAGGTAGGAAATGATGCTCCGCCCATTCCGCAGACTCCTGCTTCCTTTATCCTGTTAACGATCGCGGAAATGTCTGCATTTTCCCAGTCAGCTATTGGCTCGAAAATCTCCCCACCGTTCTCTGATTCAGTCTTGATCACAACCGCAGGGCCACTGCGCATGTGAGGCATCGGGACATTCTCAATCCTGAGTACCTTTCCATTAACAGGTGAATGGGTTGGCAGGCTGATGAAACCGTTCTGCTCTCCGATCACTGAACCTTTTTTGACCTCATCACCGGGTTTAACAACCGGCTTGGACGGGGCTCCAAGGTGCTGACAGAGAGGAACGGTAACTACGCCGGGAGCAGGGAGTCTCACCACGGCCGCACCGCTGGACAGATCCTTGTTTCCCGGAGGGTGCGTACCGCCGGCAAAGCTCTTTACCTCGCTCATGCTCCTCCATTGTTGGTGTTAAATTCTATTTTGTTATCTTGCATCAAATTACATATACAGTCAGGTTTACCGTAACTAAGACAGCAAAAACATAATTGAAAGACATTATGGATGCACCGAATATACAAAATCAGAAGGCTTTTTTCAGCCCTTAAGAAGTTTGTCCAATTCCTCACGGAACTGTGACACATCCCGGAATTGCCTGTAAACACTGGCAAAGCGCACATAGGCTACCTGGTCTACATCCTGAAGCAATTCCATAACGCATTTACCGATGAATTTACCCTCAACCTCATCGGGGTACTCCTCTGTAACTCTGGAAATTATCTGCTCTACAAGAACACGGATCTGCTCTCCGGAAACAGGGCGCTTCTCGCAGGATCTTGCAATACCCTTTTCGAGCTTCTTGGGGTCAAAAGGCTCCCGCAACCCGTTTTTCTTCACAACAGAGGGGTAACTGGTTTCTATATACTCATAAGTAGTAAATCGGTATCCGCATTCATTACACTCCCGCCTGCGCCTGGTTGCCCGGCCATCCTTAACGGTACGGGAATCAATTACCCTGTCGTTGCTGTTTGAACATCTTGGACATCTCATAAGGGTGTTACTACACACGAAATCGCAGTTCGTCAAGACTGAATGTAGAGAGAGCTTGACGAATTGGGGATGTGTTCATAGAATTGGGGCACTTCGGTGGTGGGTGTAGTTCAGTTGGTAGAGCCCCTGATTGTGGTTCAGGTGGTCGCCGGTTCAAGCCCGGTCACCCACCCCATCGATGCGCTCCTGGCTCAATTGGCAGAGCAACGGACTCTTAATCCGTGGGTTCCGGGTTCAAGTCCCGGGGGGCGTACCAGGGGGACATGCGGCATGTCCCCTTTCAAATGAGTATCGGTGCGCCCGTAGCTCAGCTGGATAGAGCAACGGACTTCTAATCCGTAGGTCACAGGTTCGAATCCTGTCGGGCGTGCCATACACAAATCCGATCCATCGGTGGCTCTATTGACAACCGCTTCATTTATTTGCAGATAGTAGCAAAACGTTCTGTAGTAAGTTATCTGTCAGCGTTACTTCTGAAGGGGCGTGGTTCTTTGGGTATTCGAAGGGTCGAAGGAAAATCTCTTGAGTTGTATCTCCGGGAAATTGGCTCGAAGCAGTCTCTGACTTCTGAGGAAGAGGCTGATCTGGCCAAAAAGATAAATGCCAATGACCGTGCAGCACAGGAAACCCTGGTAGAGGCCAATCTCCGGTTTGTTGTAAGCATCGCCAAACAGTACGCCAATCAGGGAGTAGCCCTTGAAGACCTTATAAGTGAGGGTAATGTCGGGCTGATTCGGGCTGCACGAGGCTTTGATGAAAAACGTGGCTGTCGATTTATCACCTATGCAGTATGGTGGATCAGGCAGGCGATTCTTCAGACACTGGCTGAAAATTCCAGAATTGTCAGGCTGCCCCTTAACAGGGTAAATGAATTGTATCGAATGGGTAGAGCCTCCAGAGAGCTGGGGCATAACCTGGGTCGTACTCCATCAACAGATGAAATAGCCAGCCAACTTGATGTACCCCGAAAAAGCATTGAAGGAATGCTTTCAATTCACAGTACACACCTCTCTCTGGATAGACCGGTTTACGATGAAAGTGACAAAACCTTTCAGGACATGATTCCCTCCCGGGACTGTGAATCTCCTGAAGAAGCCGTGGTTGAAGATTCTATTAAGAGCAGCGTACTTGAAATGCTTGAAACTCTGGATATACGTGAGAAAACTATCATCAGCCTTTTCTTCGGGCTAAGCACAAACAGAAGACATACACTGGCTGAGATCGGCCGAACCATGGGAATAAGCCGGGAAAGGGTCAGACAACTAAAAAACAGAGCTATCGACAAGCTTCAGAAATGTTTTGATTCGGATACTATGCTGATGCTGCTTAGCTGATCAGTTTGAGTAACACCTGCTCTTTGGACCGGAGCCCTTGTGTTCTTCTACCCTTTCCGGCGTAAGACCACTCTGTTCCGCCACGCCGAGAAAAGCACTGCCGTCTTCTGCTTTTACAGAAATACACATACCGCAATCAGTTGAAATACTTCTGGGTATGGGAACCATCCTGCAGGGTATCCCGTTCTTTCTGGCAGCTCTTTCTGCTGTAAGCACATGGGTCATTGATTTGAATATCATGTACAGGTGATCACTCACGGTACATCCTTAC
>JAGLOJ010000133.1 GCA_023139045.1 Candidatus Sabulitectum sp. | reverse complement strand
CCACTGGCTATGCACCTTGGCCCCAGTTCCAGCATGACTCTGGCAGATCAGGTGTACTGGAATGATAGGTTTAATTCTATTCACCTGTCTTGGTGTAACTGTCGGGTCAGGCTGGAGTGATCCTGTTCTTGCAACGGATTCTGCTAACACTCATAGACGGATTCAATTCCTTGAAAGGGATAATCAAGGTCGGTTTCATCTTATCTGGGCTGGATATAAAAACAAACATAGAATTGCGTATAAAATGTTCTCTCTTGATGGAACAACTCTTGTTTCTGAAACAATGATATCAAGGGATGTGAACAGTGTTTACCTCAGGACAATGACAATGGGAGACAGTCTGTTCGCCTTCTGGAGGGAATCTGATCCGATTTACTATGCGATCAGAAGTCTTGCTGATGGTAGTGAAATCACCCCTGCAACTTACCTGTTTACCACTTATACCCAGTATCCCTACATCAGAGCCTGCCCAGACAACCTTGGACGACTGCATGTACTCTACAATGATGGTGGGGATGTAATTTATGCAGTTTGGAACCCCGCTCCCGGTTCAGGATTCACCACTGAGTACGAATGGGTAATTAAAGATGCAGATGCCGGGGGAGTTCTTCTTGTGGACGGGAACAGAGTGCATGTGGTTGTACAAGATCCACTCGTTCATGATTACATGTACTTACAGTACGATCTTGATGGAAACACTGTTGTTCCAATTACGGATTTCACCACACCGGATGATATTCAAAACTGCAATAGATTTCCAAAGCTTCAAGTTGATTCATCTGGAGACCTGCTTGTACTCGAACAAGCCTTCATCGAACCGGTTGATGCCATCTACCTATGGAAGCTTGATGGAGAAACAGGGGACTTACTGATAGACGCTTATCCTCTTGTTATTCCAGAACTCCCGGAGATGGACACAAGTGACGACCTTGTTCTGGAACCTTTACTGCTCCAAGACCAGTTCTTCCTTTGTTGGGTTGGCTATGCAGCTGAAAACAAGATTTTCTATCTAGCGTGAGTTTACTTTAAACCCCCGCTTCTTTTAACTTAAAACATTGGTATATATTAAAATAGCCCTGTGTCATTTGTATACACCAACCCCAC
>JAGLOJ010000132.1 GCA_023139045.1 Candidatus Sabulitectum sp. | reverse complement strand
CGACGCCCGTAGGGTGTTCTGCTCCAGCTGATTGATTATGCATCCCGCATTTCACATTGAACCGCCAGCCTCAATCTTTCGGAGAGTTCTTTGCGTTCCTGCAAAGATAGTTTCTCGTATTTCTTGGTGTCGAATTCATCTCCATCATATCGAGGAATAACATGAAAGTGTAGATGAAAGACATCTTGCCCGGCTGCAGGTTCATTATTCTGGCGGATATGAATACCTTCAGCAGAAAAAGCCTTCTTTGCAGCACGAGACAGTAAACGAAGAGCAGACATCAGTGGTGCATTCAATTCCTGGGGCAGATCGTAAATATCCCGGATGTGCGTCTTAGGGATGACGAGAACGTGCCCACGATTTCTTGGCTTGTGAGCCAGGGAAATCTGGGCGATGACGTGCTCGTCTTCGAACACGGCAAGCTCTGGATCAGTTCTCGTCGCTACGATCTCACAAAAGACACATTGGCTCATTATCTCAGCTCCTCTGCATAACGCCCTAAATCAGCAGACAGCAATATCATAGCTATGTAGTACCATAGTCGCTGTTCTGCTGCATTTAGTTGTTCACTGCAATTTTTTATCATATGGCTTGCATAATATGCATATTATTGCTTGTGTGTAGTAATTGCCATAACACACTAGAGGTTCTATCTGAACATGCATAAGTGCCCATTACGACACAATTATTGCCATGATGCAGCAATATTAGACATCTTACCTTGGGGTGAGAATGTATACTCTAGGCCACGAGCCCGACATTGGATCTACGGCGGTGAACCCCCACTGATTAACTGTTATAGATAGGTTCCTCATACTTTCAGGATATTCTAACGCTGCCGAGAAAAGATATTCACCATTATTTGAATCGTACACTCTAAATATGGGATGATTGTAATTACCTAAAGTCACCCAAAGATTTCCGCTAGGACCAATTCCTAGATTTGCAATTGCAAAGTAAAAAGGATCAGGTACCATAGAATCCAAAATTGAATCGGGGATTCCTGCAAGACGCATAATGCTATAAGTTACTTCAATTTCTTGATCTACCACCTCCTGAGCTTTCGAGATCGGTGTGTAAGGCTCAGTAATTGTGAAAAGAAGTGATCCATCTAGATCCCATGCTTGTATAGAATACTCATCAATAGACTTCGCTGAAGTGTAAACAATTCCGTTTTGTGACATAGTGAAGATGGGTTGAATTGCCTCAGAGCTAAATGGATTAGCAGGATCAAAGTGAGCAAGATCCCGATAGAATATTCGTATTGGCTCCAGAGCATTGAGACTCCACATCGATACTACAAATCCAGCGCTAATTTCTTGGCCATTCATCTCATAGTCGGGTTTACTTCCAACGAATACTGAGTCGTTTAAAAAAATGATCCTATCGGGGGATGATGGAAAAAACGGACCCATCGAACTCCGATAAACAAAGTTAGAATCGAAAAATATCAAACTTCTTGTTATAGCATCACTGACCACAATTCCCCCAGAGGGTGTTAGGGAAAACCAGGAAGGTTGCAAAAATTCTCCGGGGCCGCTTCCCTGACGGCCAATTGAGCTTATGTAATTTCCGCTAGTATCGAATACAGATATCCTAGCTTTAAGCAAATCCATAACTACAATGCGATTCCTAGATATCTGCAAAGCATGATTTGGCATGGCAAACACAAGATTGCTATCACCATATTCTACACCAATGGAATCAGTAATAGTAAGCCATAAATCAATTGTGGGGAATACTTCCTCAGCTATGTCTTCTGGATCCTCAAAGAATTTAGTATTACATGAAGAGAAAATCAGAAGAACTAACATTGCTATAAATAGTTTCATTTATACTTCTTTCTTTAGGATATATATCTACACAAATGATCCCACAAACACGATCCGCGATAGGCCCTGTTACTAGTTATTAGTCGTCATAGACGTGGTTAACTGTTTCTATCTAGGCTATAGTCCGTACTATTCGATCCTTGCTTAGTTTACTACGCAGTAACCACATAGCGGTCAAAAGGAAAAGTGTTGTTGTAAGAACAGAAATGAATAATGGCAATGTTATTAGATTATCGCCTGGATGCAAGTTATTAATCAATATTCTAGCAGCATATGAACCGCCGTATACGCTCCCGAATCCAGTTATAAATACTAAACTTTGTACTGTATTGGCTTGTTTTACTGTTAATGAGAGAAATCCGAGAAAAGAAACAACGCAAAATGCGGCAATTGGACTACCAATGAATGCCATTAGTAAAACCTGAAACGGGGGTAGTTGAAAGTTACTTCCAGCTTGATGTCCTTGCAACCAAATCATGATAAATAACGTAATTACTACAAAGGGATATATCATTGCAAACATTGATAGACATTTACCCAACCACAATTGTTCAGTACGAAGTGGCGTTGTTAGTAATGCTTCCATCTGACCCAATAATTTCTCTGCGGTGAAGAGCTGTGCAAATATATACAGTGACATAAATACATATGCAGTGAATGGGAATAATACCAAAAGTGATTGAGAAAAGATACTAGACATATACTGTTCTACCCCAAGGCTATTCTGAGCTACTTCTTGGTTGATAAGAGTAGAGTGGGTTGCAGTAGTACTAAGCCAAATAAAGGCTGCACAAGATAGGAAATTACCAACCCAGTATACCGGTTGTCGCGTTGTAGATTTAATTTCCTTACGAATAAGAATTGCTAATGGATAATTCATATTGCTCCTATTACTTCAAATCAGACCCATGGGAAGACAATATATCATTATAAGCGTCCTCCAAGGATCGCATATTACGTTTTATGTCTATAATGCTAGCCCCGCTGGATACTAGTAGATTAATTATATTTGTGATCATATCTGGTTCATCCAATTTGAGAAATAAGAAATCACTCCGTAGTTCAAGACTTCGAACATACGGTAGCATCTCAACTTTGTGATATAAGGATTCTGCAAGATAGCACCCATTGCTTGGCTTTAGTTGTATTGCTAATTTCGAATGTGGCTTACGAAGTTCAGCAACAGTCCCTGAAATCACTTTCCGTCCGTTTTCGATAATTAAAACACGCTTGCATAGTTTTTCTACCTCCTCCAAATCGTGAGATGAAAGGAATACTGTGCATTTTCCTGAAGAAACTAAATTCTCCATAATTGTACGAACACGAACTCTAGCAATTGGGTCAAGCCCACTTGTCGGTTCGTCCAAGAATAGTACTTCTGGTTGGCAAAGAAGTGCTCTTGCTATTGCAAGTTGGCGTCGCATACCTTTTGAGTAAGTTCTTGTTAAAGATTGTGAGTTTTCTCTAATGCGAACAATGTCAATGGTTTCATTGACACAGCGTGCTGCATCAGCTCCACTTAAACCGTAGAGCTGAGCCCAATAAATAAGGTTTTCCCAACCCGTCATATTATGGTATACTGCATCTTTCTCGAGTAGTACACCAATACGACGATGGAGTTGTTGAGTATATGAAGAATCTGGGTAAGGATTCTGTCCAAGAAGCGATACAGTACCTGAATCAGGTTTTAGTAAACCAAGTATCAGACGTATTGTTGTTGTTTTCCCGGAACCGTTATGTCCCAAATACCCAAATACTTCTCCTTTAATTACTTCAAATGATATTCCATCCACAGACTTTTTAGACCCGAAGCTTTTATGCAAATTTATTGCTTCTATTACGACATCATTCATGAATCAATTCTCCATAAAGACTGATACGTATTGTTGTATCCAAGAGCAGTTCTCTGGAGATATTTCCTTTGCCTTGATAACTCCTCGATTAATACAACCCCGGCAATATCCTGAGTTTACACAATTTCCACATGTCTCGTCAGAAGGCGCTTCGACCAGAGCCAAACTTTGTGAAGACTGCTCAAACAATTCTCTGCAACTGTTATCAAAAATATTTCCGAAGAAGTAGATTGATTCATCAGACATTTGACACATCTTAACATTCCCGTTTGGTGCAATTGAAATACTACGAGAACCTACTCCGCAATTTCCTTCATTTGCCATATTGAACTTCGATTCGATCTCCTCAAATATAAAACCCTCATAACGCTGAGCCAATTTCTTATACATTGCAATGTAATTCTTAGCCTCCTGCGGTGATAGCATTAAGTTAGCATCGCCAATTAGGGCGCGACCTTGAGGCACAACAAGAGACATTCCAAATGAGTTTGCACCTAAGCTTTTCACTAACGAGGCTGTACTTTCCATTTGATCAATATTGCCTGGCGTGACAATCATAGCTACTCTTAATAAGAGTCCGCTCTCTACAACTCGCTTAATGGCCTGTATCTCCCTTTCATATACATTGTCTTGTCCGCGAAACCAATTTACATATTCTGGGTCTGAACCATCAAGATCAATCTGAATAAGAGAATGGGCAGTCCCATTTTTCATGACATCAACATGTTCACTTTTTAAGAGAACACCATTAGTAATCACACCAACTAAACCAAAATATTCATGAGCAATCGTCAGTATATTTTTGATATCTGGGTGCGTTAATGGCTCTCCACCACTTAATTCTATTGCTCCAACGCCCCAACTTTTCAGAATGTCAAAAAGCTCAATAACTCTTTCAAGGGACATTACTTCACCACTATCAGGACTGCTAGAATTATAACAATGTTTACACCTCAAATTACATCTGGTTGTTAATTCTATAGCAGCGTGCAATGGTACCAAGTATTCTCTGCTACCTGTCACTCGTACTTTGGCTATTTTGGGATTATCGCTCAATGAAAGATAACCAGTACTCATAAATGATTTAATAAATCTGTTAACTTTCGGAAGAACATCTCTGTATTTTTCTGTATAGTGCGTTGATAATTCATTCGCAATCTCAGATACTGTACGGGTACCATTACTCCGTAAAAGAATTTCCGCTGCACTATCATTAATTGCTAAAATCTCTGGGGGATTGCTTAATTGATTTCGAAACTTTAGAAAGCTCTTATCTGGGCCCAAATGTATATTGGCGTCATTTACTGTTAAAGTAAGATACTTATTTTCCATTGTAATCCTTTACGTACCAAGACCTAGAAGAAATTAAATTATAATATGATGTCGCATTAAATAGCTAAAGTACATCATATCATGCCCCATCAGAGCTGCTACGGATACCTAAAGAAGACACTCTCAGAATCCCGAATAGGTTGTCATTTCGTACTACATGCAATAGACCGCCCCTAAGTGTTCCTATTTTGCTAGGGACGGTCTTTTTACATTCTCTTATACGAAACAAGATACGGATCCAAGACCAACAGCACCTAACCAGGTGCCCCCGCATAATATGCATAAGAAACAAGCACCGCATATGTTAGCCATCGGGGCAATGATTATAGGTTCATTCATAGAATCACCTCCATTCATGTAGTTAGCATACAAAAACGATTAAGAACATATATAATGACAAAATGATGTTGTCAAGACTCTAAATTCAGAACTCCCGACCTCTGGGAAATTGAAATGAGATTTTTTCCTAAGAATCACGTTTTCTTTTCGGTACCTACCATTTCATAAATCAGTCGTAACTGAGTTCCCGGGAAATTGGTTTCAGTCATATTGAGATGATCCAGTAGATGCAGTATCGCTTCATTGTCTCTGTTTGAAGCCATTCTGTGTACTCTCACCGTCAGGGTTCCTGAATCTTTATCCGGAATTATATCGGCATCCGATTTAAAAAGAGCGACCAGCAGATCTCGAATGTTATCCTTTCGTACATATTTTTCTCTTACAATACTCATCATAGAGGTCTCAGCCCTGAAGGAAATCATCTTGATTGTATCTGTAAAGCATTTTAAACTTGAGGGAAGATTCATGAATTTTTCTCCTGTCGGCAGATCTTCCCAATAAATATGTTGCTTTATCCCCTTCAGTTTAGTCTTTGTGTTAGTGACTGAATGTTTATACTGCTCTATTTCTTCGAGTACTGCAGCCTTTGCAGAAATCCATTTTTCCATCTTTTTCTCATCCGGATCGGGAGTCAGTATCATTTTTGAATAATTCGCGTGTCGAGTTTTCAGCTTGGCATTCAACGATTTCAGTTCTTTGTTTAACTGTCTCCACTCGGGATTAATCACCGTTTGAGTTGCGGGAAAATCCTCTACACCATATTCACTAAGTGAGTCAATAGCAAAGTGTTTCATCATATATCTGAAGAAGTTCTCTTGAGACCATCGGTTGAAAAGCAATCCTGCAATTGTTGTTATTTTTTCGTTTTTTATGGTGCTGACTATGGATGTCTGGTGTTTGCCGTTTAGCTTTCGTATCTCAAGGACTTCACATATCTCATTCTTTTTTGTTCCGATAGTGGTTTCTCTGCTGGCTAGTTTCATACTTACTGTGCTGTTAATTCTTGGCAGAAGAACATCCATTTTGTGAAAGTCGTCCTCTGCCCATAATTTCTTGGGATACTTGTGGTAAGTTATGCATCCAATCCGGTGGTTCTCCCACAAATCTTTGAACAGTTTGGGAGAATAACCTTCTCTATCAAACACCAGAATAAATCGACAGAGAGAACTGTCTGCTTTCAGTTGCTCATCTGAAGGTTGATCAGGTATATCCTTCAACAAGCGAGGGAGAATATCTGTGTAAAGTGCCTCGAGCATCCCTTTGTTGATCGGACGATTTACCACAAAAAATGGCTGACCAAAAATGTCATTTACCCAAAAATCTACAATACCAGGTAAGCAAAGACGCTGGCGGGAAACAAATTTTCTGGGCAACCTTGTTTTCCCGCCATTGTAAATTCGCATATGTCCATCAACATAAAGAACGCCTGTAAGCTCAGGTGTATCCCCCATCCACTTCCTGCTGAGTAAGGCAGACCATTTTTCAGATTCATTATTCCTGGTGAGTTGCTCAAGCTTTATACGAAGTCGCTTTACTTCCGGTACTCTATCAAGACCCATCAAATTACCCAGTTCGCCGGGAGAATGCTTTTCTAAACTGTTTACCGACTTAATACGGGTCAGTGCCATATACGCCAGTAAAAGAAAAATGTGTAACCGGTTATAGTAACCGGTAAGCTTTGGAAAACATTCTTTTATGCCAGTCAGTAATCCGCTGGCAAGAAGAGCTGGAATAGCACAAAGTACTCCTCCCCTGGGCACATCAAAACTTTTTTCAAAAATTGGAGTCGCTCCATCTACTAATAATCCTTGAGATGCTGCTACTCGTTCCGACTCCCTTGTACAAGCTGTGCCCATACCCGGCAGTGAATCTGTTTCTGTTCGTTCTGATTTTGTTGAAAAACTGTTTAGTTTTTTTTCGCAATACTTGGATTTACTGACAAGCGACCATCTGAAACAGCTTTCCGTAAAGTGTCATACTTAACACCTAACATGTCGGCAACATGGTGCTTCTCTGAGCCAAGGTTAAGCAAATGCTGAGCTTTCTCCAACACCTGTTTTGTCAGTACAGTACCGCCATGGCCCTTTCGCTTTTCAAAAAATCCAGCTGGTCCCTTTTCGGCATACAGTGTTGCATTTCTACTTACGAGTGATTTTGTAACCCCAAATGAATTAACGATATCTACTTGTTTGCAGCGATTAACACAAACAAGCGATGATGTGAACATCTTAAATGACTCAGTATCAGTTTTATGATGCGAATAGATCGGAGAACCATCAAGAAAATAGTACCAGTAATCTTGCTGTTCCTGAACATGAATCCTGGTATTGACTATTGTTGCACCAGTGGGTATCAAAGGAAGCTGCATTTGTGGCATGGTATCTTCTTTCTTTTGGAGCAGGGAGATACCATTTTAGTTTATTTTCACAGGAATGTCCATAGGATATTTTCATTGAAAAAGTTCCATTTTATTTTCAGTGTAAATTAGCCT
>JAGLOJ010000131.1 GCA_023139045.1 Candidatus Sabulitectum sp. | reverse complement strand
CATTAGGGTATTTAACATCAGCCAGATCTTTGATTTGAAAAGCCCAGTCAAGAGCCTTTCTGGTCTTTGTTATATCCGTATAGCGCTTGGCGGCCAATGGTTCAAAAAACATAAATATGTTCCTGGTTCCATTACGTTCATATTCTGTATCATACCGTTCTGGTCTCCTGGGACGTGCAGGGATTGGTCGTCGAACCTCTTTGAGCATTTGTTTGCTGCTCTCATCCATACAGACTAATGGATAATCCGGATCATAAGGTCGATGATAAAGCTCCAGAATATCTTCCATAGCACACACGAAAGCGGCATTCTCTAAGGGAGGGATGCACCACTCTTTCTTCTGCCAGGGCTTAGTTTCGTTTTTTTTAGAACCTGACGAACGGTTTCGTATGAAACACTGTCAATGTAGTCCAGTTCAACCATCTTATCCGCGAGCATTCGCAATGTCCAACATGCGAAGCCTTCCGGTGAATCTGAGCAAACCAAAGTAATCAATTGGGCTTCTTGTACTCCATCAAGCTTTCGCTTGCGCCCACTGCCCTTGGCACGTAACAGACATTTTTCAAATCCCTGTTTGCAAAGGCGTTCCCTAAGCCTTTCCACTGTCCTGACACTCACCCCGAGCGTCTCGACAATCTGTTCATCCTTCAAACCCGGACCGTCTTTGCCTATATCAGCCTTAAGAAGTATTTGAGCACCCCGGCGCTTATAGGCGGCGACTTTACCCTTTCTAACCAAATCAATAAGGTGTTGTCGTTCTTCAACACTTAATCGAACAATGTGCTTTTTCATTCTTTCACCGCCTTCTCAACTTTACGACTCATTTTCAAGACAGTCAATGATTCAACCTCCCACTCAACTGTTTCTCCTTTCTTGAAGTTCATGGCTTCAGCGAGAGCATTGGGGAAATTTACATACCACTGGTTTCCTTTTTTCCGAGAGATCAACTGAATTTTAGTCGGGTAACCCATTATTATCTCCTTTCTGTAAACTATGGACATCCATAGTTTACTATACAAAAAAAAGAGACACAAGTCAATGCC
>JAGLOJ010000130.1 GCA_023139045.1 Candidatus Sabulitectum sp. | reverse complement strand
GAACACTTATGGGTAAAGGGCAGCCCTAAGAAGCTCATCCATACGCAGATATCATGATTTTCCTGCTTGAAACTGACCATACCGCTTTGAAACACAGTCAGTTAAACATCGTGCCCACAGATATACTGAAAACTCGATAGAAGGATATACGTTCCCCCTGAAGCCGGGTCAGGGAGATTTCAACCGACTTCTATCTCGGGCACGTCATCTTGCCATGGAATGTAATCCATATCGGGTTCACATACCATTTCAAGAGGCTGCGGCGGCGGCCTGGGGTCTTCCCAGAAATCAAGGTTTCAGTATGCGCCTGATAACTGAAGGCTGCTCAATGAAGGAAATCACCTTCATCTGTTCTCCGCATCGGTAGAGAAACAGTGTAAACACATTCTCAGTCGTCAGCATATGAAGCAGATGATCACGACGAACATTCAGGAAGGGAAGGAAAAGATTCCGGAACTTGAATATGCTCTTGACTCGGCAGCTCTATCAACACTCGCAGATACTCATCTGGGCAAGAACATCATTATCAGCAATCGTGAATCATGGGATGATTCCCGGATCATAAAAGCCTATCGCAGCTAGTTCATCATTGAGGATGTATTCAAGGAGATGAAAGACCGTAGGACCGGAAGCTGGTGGCCTCTGAACCACTGGACTGACTCGAAGATCAGAGTGCACGGTCTCTACTGCACTATTCTGAGGGCATTGATGCTACGGCGTGTAAAGGCTGCAGGGATTACTCTCTCAATGAAGCGCCTTATGTCGGAGTTGGACAACATGCGGCAGGTTGTCAACATCTACCCCAAGAAGCGTCGGCAGAAGATTGAACGAAAACAGGTGGTGCTGAGCAGAACATCTGAACTTCAGAACAAATTGATCGATGTTCTAGGATTGAAAGAAGATCAGAATAGACTTTTAGGGTAAGGATTGCGATTGCGGTACTTGTTGTGAGTAAGTATGATACAGCGATGTCAAATCATAACTAGGAAACTCGGGCTAGGCATGTCAGTAATGCCGGAAGGTAATATCATGATCAAAGATATGCATAAGCAGTCTGTCATTGTTTTTTCTGAGTCCGGTGAAAACATTGAAGAACTTGTAGATTGGCTGCTGTTCCCACCTGCATCAATCACAGCACTGGGTGAGAATTTGCTCGCGGGTTGTGAATTCAAATTTGACATGACAGACTCACACATGCTGATCATAATTAGGCCCTCGCTCTACTCCTTTTCAAACCCTTCTCCGGAATACTCATACTTCTCAGACACACTCATGTTCAACCTTGATGGCTCAGATGCACCCATCTCTGCAGAAGGCCTGACCGGTGTAACTCTTATGACTTCAGATCAGGATGGTCGAGTTTTCTACAGCCGCAAGTCATCATATGAAGGAGTTGTTCACTGCTGGGATATTGAAGGCTCTTTACTCTTTTCTGCTTCACTACCAATGCCGAAGGTAGAAAAAACAGAACAGGAAATCCTTGAATAAACTGAATACACAAGAATGCAATTTGCTGCATTGGGAGCAAACGCCCTACCGGAAGGGTTTGAGCCTGATCCATTTCATATTCTTGTGGAAAACATTGGCGTTGATTCTGAAGGAAATCTCTGGGTGCAACGTGGGACAGAAGTGAATCCTGTTTTCGATGTCTTCGATTCTGAAGGAATTCATGTAGCAACTGCAGAATTTCCGCAGACCGGAAAGTTCTGGCAGTTCAGCATAACACCATATGGAAGCCTGGCATGGAACAACGATCCATTGTCTGGAATCCAGAAATTATACATGATTGATCTGCCTGTTATCAGCAGATAGATCAGGAGGCTTCAGTGAACAAGGAACAGCTTGCTAAAATGAAACTGCAGATCAAGAACAGAGAAAATGCAGTTGATAGGGTTCTGACGGAATATTGCTCTCAGGATGGATGTCCCTTCTGGCATTCGCTTTCACGGCATGCCTGACTGCATGATTACCTTCAATTCGGTTTCCAAGAGCTACGGAACCGTCCACGCCCTGCATGATCTTTCTCTAGATTTGGCTCGCGGGGAGATATTCGGCTACATAGGACCAAACGGGGCGGGAAAGACCACTACCCTCAAAATTCTCACTGGGCTCATCCGAGACTATCGCGGCCAGGTGGAAATTGACGGCGTGGATATTTGCACGCCCGATGCACAATTGCACGCGCGGGTCGGCTACATGCCACAGGATGCCGGATTCCAGAAGTGGCGAACTGTTGAACATGCGCTTCAAACGTTCGGCCTGCTTTCCGGTCTCGATCGCACCATTCTTCCAGACGCCATCGACCGTGCTCTCGGACGGGCCGGCATCACCGAGCATCGGAAGCGGCGTATCACACACCTGAGCGGCGGGACGGTGCAACGTCTTCGACTTGCCCAGGCAATCCTGCATGAACCCGACATCCTCGTCTTAGACGAGCCGCTGTCCGGACTCGATCCGGCCAGCCGATTTCAGGTCAAAGAAATCGTCAGGGAATTCGCAAGTCAGGATCGTTTGGTCTTAGTGTCGTCACACATTCTCAGCGAGATTGAGGGGCTGGCAACGCGGATCGGTATCCTTCACGAGGGTCGAATCCGAGAGATCGGGACGCCAGCCGAACTCCGAAATCGGTATCAGGTCGGAATGGTGGTTGAAGTGACGGTTCGCCCAGGGACTGAGATCGATTGGGACCTGCTTGCGGAATCGCCGATCATGCGGGTTGAGCCGCAGGGGAGCACCGCCGCACGATTGCACCTTGATCCGTCAATAGATCTGGACGACGCGATCAACCTGATTATGAAGCGCCTCCTTGCACATGAGATACCGATTCGAGGCATCCAGCATGTTCAGCCAAGCCTTGAAGAAGTGTATCTACAATTCACGGAGGGATGCACATGACGTTTCGTATCCTGTATAACGATGAAATGCGCGGGTTTGCGCACTCCAAAATCATCATCGCTTTGTGGGTAGGGCTTCCCCTTCTCACACTGCTCATCAAATTCATTCAGCCGGACACCGAAGGCATTCCCCTGTTGATCTTTGCGGGGGCCATGGTCGGAAGCATCGGCGGTACCCTCTCAGCAGTGATTTTGAGCACGACAATAACCGGAGAACGCAACAGGCACGTCTACGATCTATTTCTGACTCGTCCAGTTCGCCGTGTAACGCTACTTATGGCCAAGTTCTTTGCCGCCCTTACCTGCTTGCTCGGTGCTGCTGTCATGAGCTTAGGGCTCGCTCTGGCAGTGGACACCGCTACAGGCGTTCTCATGCCGGACGTGGGCACGCAACTTGGCGGATTCCTCCTGATCAGCGTGGTCGGGTTGGCCATTTCCAGTGCTGTGGGCGTACTATTCGGTGTACTCATCAACTCGACCGCTTTGAGCGCCATCCTTTCGGTTTACCTGGGGGGAAACCTGTTATCGGCGATCATTATACTGCCCACTATGTTACTGGATGGACTAAACATTCCGTTGTTTACATCGCTGCTGGGGGTTCTGGTGCCTACCACACTGATGGTCGTGGCGGTCAGGGTGTTCAACAGGAAGAGCCTGTAGAGCCGGGCGGATGAAACTGCATTGGACGGCTTTCCCTTCGAGCGTCCAGTCTCCGGGTGGAACTTGTCTGCGAAAGCCTGTACCGGTAACAATTCGAGAATGACATGCCGGAAATACCCCTGTCACCTGTTTCGGATGGCCTTGTAAATCGGTGAACCGAACAGGCACCCGGCGATAGGAAACTGGATTTTCAACCTGCCAGCAACAGTCCCCTGAAGCCAGGACTCTCTTATCCGATCTCAATCTCGGGGACATCATCCCTCCAGGGAATGTAGTCCGGGCAGGGTTTGCAACCCTCGCGAGTATTTTCGCAGGAGACCGGGAATCCTCCTACAGTCCCAGGTGCTCCAGGATGCCCCTGATCGCGGAAGGCTGTTCGATGAAGGATATAGCCTTAATGCGACCGCCGCACTTCGGGCACTCCAGTGTATTGATATCTCAGACTTTCTTGTGGAGAGCAGCCCACATCCGTCTTTCTCGGAGCGGGTGTGAATGGCGGTCCTTCATAATAATCGGAGGCTCCTGCTTGATCGGTATGATTCCTGGGCTGTGTTCCCTTCCCCGTCATGCCTGGCTGAATGCTCCGTAGTAGATGACCTGCTTCGCGCCTACCTTCATCCATCCCCGGGTAAATTCAGAATGTGAAGAAAGTACGCTGAAATCGTGCTGAAAAATGATTCTAACTTGTTTTTGTAACAGGATTTGACGTAGCAAGAATGCGATGCTGGTACACTGGTGTAGAATTGTAAGAACAAGAGAAATACAGATGCTTGACATGCGTATATAGGCACGTAATAGTCATGTAATATGAAAACCAGGTAAGGCTTTCAAGTCAGATTTGAAACAAGAGAGGGAGTTCGCAAATGAGGTTGAGATTTGTTTTTTTGATTCTGTTACTCCCGTTGACTGCAGCTGCCTTATCAACCGGGGTTATTGTTGGACTTGTGGAGGATTCTGAAGGAAAACCGTTAGTTGGCGCGACGCTTATCATTGAAGGAACACCTTTTGGAGCAATGACGACTCCCTATGGAGAGTATGTGATAGCTGGCCTTGCGCCGGGAACCTATACTGTTCAGGCCAGAATGGTTGGCAGAGCAACTGCAAGAGTTGAGATGGTTGTTGTGGAAGCTGATAATGTAAGTCGTGTCGACTTTGAACTTGAGGAAGATGCAACAGGTTCTACTGTGATACTTGTTACCCAGTCTCGAACCACCATACTAAGAGATATTCCCGCCACTGCTTTCCAACTTGATCTTTCAGAGTTCAGAACAATGTCTTCCAGTACAATAGTTGACATGATCGCTACCCAACCCGGGGTGGTGCAGCAGGATGGAGAACTGCATGTCCGTGGAGGCAGAGCAGGTGAGGTTGATTACGTTCTAGACGGAATTTCTCTCCGTTCTCCGATGGACAACAGGTTCAATTTTGATATCCCGGTCTCGGCAGTTTCAAATGCAACTTTGATGACAGGTGGACTGAGTATTGAGTATGGTAACACGTTGTCTGGAATCGTTGACCTTATCGGAAAAGAAGGTGCTGAAAGGTTCAAGGGCTCTATTTCCGGTAGAATGGGTGATGCCGCCTCAAGTATGATTTCATCGGGAGAGCAGGTATTCACCGAGAGTATAGATGTAGACCTGTGCAGAAAAGATTTGAGCAGTGTAGAAATGACCCTTTCCGGCCCTGAGCCGATTACAGAAAGCCTGCTTCCATCAATGGGGATTGATCTTCCCGGAGAAATGACAATAAGCGCATCCGGGCAATTCTCCACCAGCGGGAAAGACAATATTGACACCCGTGGAAACTGGTCGTACAACTGGCTGAATGATTGCTCGGCCATGGTGAAGCTTTCTTACCGTCCCAAACCGGGCACTATTTACTCTCTCAATGCGGTTGGTTCATACCGTGAGCATGGCTGGAACCAGTGGGCATGGTCCAACTACGGTGAATTGGGAATAATTGAGGGGTATCTGTATCCTCCAGGAAGCCAGGACTATGCCTTGCCGGCAATGTTCAGTGAAACTGGAGGCCTGATCCTGAATATTTCCCATCTCATCGGAGACAAAACGAGTCTGAAAATTACACTGGGAACAGTGAAATTCCAGAATTGGAATCGGATTTACAACCCGGAAGGCGGCTTTGTTGGAGAGGGAACGAATCCAATGTTCTGGATGACACAGTATTCTCCCCCCCAGATTTTTGAAAGCCAGCAGGGATTCTTCTACAACGGCATCCATCAGAATGTGTGGCATGATTCAAAAGCAACAGTATCAACAGGAGTGATCGGCCTTGATGTGAATCCCAACCCCCGGGCAAGATTGAAAGTAGGTATATCGGGTAAGTACTACGATCTGTATCAGTACAATGCTTACTTCCTTTCTCCGGGGAATGCCTATCTTTCCCTGTGGAATGCTTATCCGTTTTCTGCTGCCGCATATGCTCAGGCCAGTTACAGATTCTCTGGCGGTGCGATAACAACTGCCGGCGCCCGTGCTGATTACTTCGATGCCAACACCAGTGTGTTTTCTTTTGAAGAAGGAGGTGGAGTGCCGGTTGATGCGAAAATTCATATCAGCCCAAGATTCAGTTTTTCAGTTCCTTTCAGCGAAAGGTCGATATTCTTTACAACTTTCGGTCACTACTTCCAGATGCCTCCCATGAACAGCCTGTACCTGCAGACAATGCACAACATGGGTGCGGAACGAGTAATTTCGGGGAATCCTGATCTTGATCCGGAGCTTACACAGCTCTTCGAGGTGGGAATAAGGCAGGAGCTTGATAGATTTACCGATCTCGCTATATCTTTCTATAACAAGGATATAACAGGTCTTGTAAGCACAGAGGATCACAACGAGGGAGCAAGCTATATATTCACAAACGATAACAGTCATGGCGATGTGAGAGGGCTTGAAACAAGCCTGTCAAGAATGTCGGGAAGCAATGTTGCTGGACAGATATTTTACACTTTTTCCATTGCAAAGGGAAAATACTCTTCTATGCTCGAGAGATACAACTATGCCCAGTCAGGCGTTGTCTATGCATCCCGGGAAGAGAACTATCTGGATTGGGATCAAGCTCATCAGGCTGGGACAGTTTTTGAGTATACTTTTTTCGGTTCCGAGGGACCGGAACTTGCCGGAATTCACCCGTTTGAAAACTCATCAGTAGCAATTTCCTGGAAGTACGGTAGTGGAACACCGTATTCACTTCCACCGGCTGCCGGTGAACCCCATGTAACGAATTCAGAGAGAAGACCCTTCACAATGCAGACTGATATCACAGTGTCCAGGGGATTTGATTTTGGTATTGGGAAGTTCAAATTGATGGCAGGCGTTTTCAATGTTTTTAACAGAAGGAACATCACTCACATCTGCGATACATCTCTTTTCCATACTTCCGGGGATCCCACAGGAGAAAATGGCAATCCCAGAGCATGGTCTCCAGCAAGGCACTTCCTGTTCTCGGCGGTGGTATCATGGTAAATTTGAGAGTTTTCACCCTGATTGCGCTTCTGCTTACTCTGATTAGTTGCACCGATATTACAGAGCATGAAATGGCGTTCAAAGCGGGTTTGCATATTATCTCTTCAGAAGACTTTTCCACAATCAAAACTATAACCGACATGGTCGGAGCGAGATGTTTGCTGATCTATCCGGGAAATGTCTTCGTTGCGTCTACTGAGGGTACGATTCTCCGTTACGATTCTGAGAGCCTGGAACTTTTAGAAGAGTATCCGGTCGCTGCTCCCTCTCCCGCCGGCTTTTCAGATATGGTCTTCAGCAGTCTTGAGGGTACCGCTTATCTCATAGGTTCACTGGGCATAATTTTAGAGATCAACCTGCCCGACTGTACTGTACTTGATGAATTCAGTGTCTGTCAGTCTCCGATGAAACTTGCTCTCGGTCCGGGGTCAGAGTACTTGTTTGTAGCTGACGGACCGTCAAACAAGATTTATCAAGTTTTAATAGGCAATAATAAACCATATGACAGTGTCTCAATTTACTATACCATTAAATGTATGGAACCATCCCAGAATCCTGATTCAATGCTGGTGGGTACTTCCGATGGGCTGTGTTTAATCGAGATTCTCAGTCCAAGTACTATCAGGTATGTTGTTTGGGGCTTACAGAAAGCTTATATGGCGCTTGCTGCCGTGCCGGATGATAGTATTTTCGTGGGTGTGACCAGGAATTCAGTTGGAATATTTGACTTATTCGTTCCTCTTACAGAACCACCGACACCAAATTTTTATGGTGGGGTCTCCATTGAAGGTAATACTGATTTCATTGCAATGGGTCATGACTGGCAGCATGCTTATGTGTTAAGCTACCTCGGTGATAACACCAGCAGGCTTGTTTCCTATAATTACCGTTTTCACACAATCAGTCAGGAAGTGGAAATTCCAGGCTACCCTCTTGATCTGGAAGTATCCGGGAATGGAGTTATATATGCGCTTACAACAGAATAGCACAGTTCCAGCCCTACCTGTTGGGATTCATTATCCGACAGGATTATTCGATGATATGCGGGTTGAGGGCAGAATAGAAGCCGGTTCCTGTTTATTCCCTGTTGCTGGAATAGGAATACGATCATGAAATATATGTATTTTACCTTCCCTGTACTGGTTTTTCTCGGCTGCCTGCACAGCCCACAGGCTATTGAAGAACCCGCTACAGATATTCAGGGCTTTATCAACATCTTCGAAGCATGTGAAAATAAATGCCCGTATTTTGCCCACAAAGGTACTGACTGGAAAGAAATAGGTGCACACTATTATCTCATGGCCGTCCAGTGTGAGACGCAGGATGAGCTGCTTGAAGTCATTGCTGAGATGTTGGCGGAACTCAATGATCCCGCCATCCACCTTTTCAAATATGATGATTTGGTCTATCCGTATACACGCGAGTATGAGACGAATTATGACATGGACGTTCTGATTGATCACTATCTGGAGCAAAATGGATGGGCTGGATGGGAAGAAGGCTACAGCAATGGTTTTGGCTGGTGTGACCCTTCTGTCCTGCCTTATGCCTTCATGGATACAATACCAGGGCTGATCGCTGATTCACTTGATGCCTTTGTTGCAGAGTGTATTGAACTTGACGTGCCCGCAGTTATTCTTGATATCCGGATGAATCCCGTTGGGGCACAACGTGGCGAAGGGTTAATGGGGCGATTTGCAGATAAACCGTATCCTGGTGCAATATACAGATCAAGAAGTGGCCCAGAGTACGATCAGTATCATGATCTGCGACCGGCAGTTTATTCCGCAGGTCCTTCGCAGTATACGGGAACTGTAATTCTGCTTGTGGGTGAAAACTGTCGAAATATGTCTGAGAACATGACTGCAAACTTTATTAATTTTCCCAATTTAGTTCTCGTTGGTGACACCACGGGAGGCAGTGTCTCTGCGTTATCTGGTGTGAAGGTCAACGATTACTGGTACGCTAAAGTGCCATCTACAACCATCCTGACATATGATAAACACTGGATAGAAGGTGCCGGTATACCGCCGGATTTTTATATAGAAGCAACAGAGACTGATTTTGCAGCAGGGATTGATCCTGTTTTAGATTATGCGATTGAGATGCTTGAAGAATACAGATAGCAAATGAAAAAAGGAAGAATACCATAATGCTATGTTACCGCATGAGAGGAATTTTCAGGAGATCCTCTGACTTTTTCAATAGAGAAATTCAAAACGGAATTGTGCCGATTATTCTTCTGGCAGGACTGATTCCATTCTTTGGCTGTTACGATATTGCCGAGTTCGATTCTGCATTCAACGGTAAGTTGCATATCATTTCTGCAGGGGACCTTTCCACAATAAATACGATTACAGGCATTACAGGAGCAAGAAGCCTGCTGATCTATCCCGGGAACATCTTTGTTGCCTCCACTGAAGGTGTGGTTTACCGCTATGATTCGGAAAGTTTAGCTCCTGTCGGAGAATATCAGGTTGATTCTCCTTCTCCATCAGGTTTCTTTCGGATGATATTGAGTCATAACACTGATACAGCTTATCTCATAGGTTCACAGGGAAAGATAGTGAAGTTCAGTCTGCCGGAGTGCACGGTGCAGGATATTTTCAGTGTATGCCAGTCTCCCGTGGCGCTTGCTGTTACTCCGGGAAGTTCCTCATACCTCTATGTCGGTGACGGACCAACCAATACAATCAATCAGGTTTCCACAAGCAGCAACATAGTGTTAGCGTCTTCCGATATGCATTTCCCCATAAAATGCATTGCAGTTGGTCAACATGCAGATTCCATCGTTGTGGGGACTTCAGACGGGATATTTCTTGTTGAGGAACTTGGCCCTGGAAATTTGAGGGTTGTACCGATTTCCTCTTCCTCTGGTCCATGTCACGCACTTGATGCTGTACCCAATGACTCTTCTTTTGTGGTTGCCATGAACAGCAGTGTTGGAGTTGTTAGGTTTTTCGAAAAACCCGGAGGCTCATCTGCAGGTGTTGTTGGATCTGTGGGAATAGAAGGCATATTGCATTTTGTGGCTGTGGGCAATGACTGGCAGCACGCCTATGTCCTGAGCTATATCGGTGACAACACCAGCAGGCTTGTTTCCTATAACTACGTCTTCTTTCAGATAGACCAGCAGGTTGACATTCCCGGTTTTCCTATGGACTTGAAAGTATCCGGCAACAATGTTATTTACGTACTGACCCATGAGTGAAACTGGCCCGGTTCCATGCAGAAGGATCATGGCAGGAGCAGCGCAGATGTTTTTTGCAGCAGCGGTTGTTTCCCTCCTGAGCTGCGCTGGCCTTACCGAGTATGACCTCGCGTTCTCGGGGGGGGTGCATGTTCTCTGTCCGCTTGATTTCTCCACCATCGCCACTGTTACAGGCATTACAGGAGCAAGAAGCCTGCTTGTTTATCCTGATGGTCTCCTGATTGCCACTACCGATGGTATTGTCTACAGTTACTCTTTGGATGCTTGTGATCTCATCGGGGAATACACCGTTGGTTCTCCATCTCCAGCAGGATACATACAGATGGCTTACAGCTCTCTGGAAGACACAGCATACCTGGTTGGCTCTATGGGAAAGATACTGGAGATCAGCTTGCCCGACTGCGATGTTCTTGATGAATTCAGTATCTGTCAGTCTCCGGTCAAACTTGTTGTTGCATCCGGTTCATCCTACATCTTTGTGGTGGACGGGCCATCGAATCGTATCTACCAGGCCTCCATTGAGAACAACAAGCCGTATACTTCTGCAGCGATCTATTTCACTGTCAATTGTATTGAACCCTGTCAAAACCCGGATTCAATGCTGATCGGCACTTCAACTGGAATCAGCCTTTTAGAGATTCTTGGTCCGGGTGCCCTTAGAAGCATCATAGTGGACGAATCTGTTCCCTGTATTGCTCTTGTGGCAGTACCCGATGACACTGTTTTTATTGGAGTGAAAGGACACGCTGGAGCTCTCACAGTTGGAGTTGTTGATGTATTCAATATCCCTGCCCAGACTCCACCTCTTTCTGAGTATTATGGAGAGGTCGGCATCGAAGGAAATTCTCCTTTTCTCTCAATTGGACAGGATGGTTCACACGCCTATGTACTAAGCCACATAGGGAATTCCATGAGCAGCCTTGTGTCATATAACTACATCACTAACACAATAGATCAGCAAACAGATATCCCCGGTTTTCCTCTTGATCTCAAAGTATCAGAGGATGGAACCATATTCGCGCTTACAACAGAATGATATCAGTGGTCTGACCTGAGAACAGCCACCTCTGTTCCCTCTCCCGTTCCCGCACCCCGATCTCTGGTCCGGAAGGCCGGAATATCTCTTACCATCACATGCTTAGATATGATTTGCGGCTTATTCGCGGGCGGGTGAAAAGTTTGATCTTCTTATTATGGACATAACTGTTCCCGGTGGAGTGGGTGGGGCGGATGCACTGAAGAGGATACTTGAGTTTGATCCTTCTGCCAAGGCCATCGTTGCCAGCGGATACGCCAATAACACAATAATGGCCAACTAGAAAGACTTCGGGTTTGTGGATTCCATACCAAAGCCATTCAGCATCGATACTCTGCTGGACACAGTTCGAAATGCACTGGCAAACAGCTGATCCTCAGTACAAACTATTCCAGGAGCGTGTCCGACAATAGAATCAATGGTATTAGCAACCACACAAACGACTATAATCCATGCTGATTATCGTCAATTAGTGCTGCTCTCCGTGCTAACCGCTCGGGACGCGCTCAGGTATTGGCTTCTTTGTTTTCTAAATAGCCCGTGAGGTGCTTTTGCTCAATGCCTCTTCTCAGACACGCTCCTGGATGGAACTGGAACTTCTGTTTGCTTTAGAGTGCTTTCTTTGCTATTTTTGCCGTTGAGTTTTGTAATTGATTATGCATGTCAGCCCGGATCGATCATCACGGAGGAAAACCATAGGTAACTACATTCTTGGCGTTTCAGCTTTCTATCATGATTCTGCTGCGTGTATTGTTCTGGACGGCGATATAATCGCAGCAGCGCAGGAAGAAAGATTTACCAGGAAAAAACATGACCACCGGTTCCCGGAGAATGCCATCAAATACTGTCTTTTTGAAGCCGGTATCTCTTTGGATGACATCAGCCATGTTGCATTCTATGATAAACCATTTCTGAAGTTTGAGCGCCTCCTGGAGACATATCTTTCATTTGCTCCATCTGGCTTGCCCTCTTTCCTCAAGGCAATGCCCTTGTGGTTGAAAGAAAAGCTCTGGATGGAAGACAGTATAAGGAAGTCTTTGAACGGGTATGAAGGGAAGATACTTTTCCCGGAACATCATCAGTCTCACGCCGCCTCGGCATTCTTCCCCAGCCCTTTCCAGAAAGCTGCGATTATCACCATGGATGGTGTAGGCGAGTGGACTACTTCTGCATGGGGTGTTGGATCTGGAAACAATATACATCTAAGAAAAGAAATACATTTTCCACACAGCCTGGGACTTCTTTACACTGCTTTTACGTCCTATACTGGATTCAAAGTTAATTCTGGAGAGTACAAGGTTATGGGTCTTGCGCCATACGGAGAACCAAGATATGTTCAGACTATCCTCAATAATGTGATGGACTTGAAGGAAGATGGCAGTTTCAGATTAGACATGAAGTATTTCAATTACTGCCAGGGGTTGACCATGACTTCGCAAAAATTTCATGATCTGTTCGGAGGACCACCCCGGAAGCCAGAGAGTGACCTCACGCAAAGGGATATGGATCTGGCAGCATCTGTTCAAGCTGTAGCAGAGGAAGTTATTCTAAGAACCGGCAGGCATGTTGGAAAAGAAACAGGTGAGAAAAACCTGGTTCTTGCCGGAGGTGTGTCACTTAACTGTGTTGCGAATGGAAAACTGCTTAGAGACAAGGTTTTTGATGACATATGGATTCAGCCGGCAGCAGGCGATGCCGGTGGAGCCCTTGGGGCAGCTCTTTTTACCTGGTATCAAGTTCTTGATGGTTCAAGAGAGGTTGACGGAGTTCATGATCTGCAGAAAGGATCATATCTTGGACCTGCCTGGACTGACCTGCAAATTGAAGAGTATCTCACTGCATGCAGCCTTCCCTACCAAAGAATGGAAGAGGATCAACTTATTGAAGCTGTTGCGCATGCTGTTGATGATGGGAAAGTGGTGGGGTGGTTCAACGGCAGAATGGAATTCGGCCCACGGGCTCTCGGTAACCGGTCTATTATTGGAGATTCGAGATCTGTTACAATGCAATCCATCATGAATCTCAAGATAAAAAACAGGGAATCATTCCGTCCATTTGCTCCTTCAGTTCTGCTTGAAGATGCAGAGAAATATTTTGAACTTCCTGTTCCAAGCCCGTATATGCTTCTTGTGGCTCAGGTGCAGGGGGATAGATGCACCGTAATGACCAAGGAGCAGGATAATCTTTTTGGCATTCAAAAATTGAATATTCCCAGATCAGACATTCCGGCTGTCACGCATGTTGATTTCTCCGCCAGGGTACAGACAGTTGATGGGAAGCATAATCCCAGATATCACAAACTCATAAAATCATTCAAAGACAGAACCGGTTATGGCGTGATAATTAATACCAGTTTCAATGTCCGGGGAGAACCTATTGTTTGTTCTCCGCAGGATGCATACTTGTGCTTTATGAGAACTGAAATGGATATTCTGGCTTTGGGCAACTTTCTGCTCTTCAAGGAGGATCAGCCCATTCTCAGTGAGGATCGAGACTGGCGGGAAATTTATGAGCTTGACTAGTAGTACACGGAAGAAAAAAACAAGAGCTGAGTTGAGGAAGTACGGTTTTGTAATGTTTACCGCTTTTGCCGTTATCTCAGGACTGCTTTTCTGGAGAGAAAGACCTGCCTGGGTATTCACAGCGGTACCATCTCTACTTTTTCTTATTTTTGCCCTGGTTCTGCCAAAAGCCCTTGGACCAGTTGAGACACTGTGGATGAAACTGGCAGCTGTGCTTGGGTTTATCATGACCAATTTACTCCTCTTTCTGGTTTTTCTCATTGCAATCATACCTATCGGACTTGTTCTCAGAGTGTTGAAAAAGACTCCAATTCCAAAGGGGTTTTCCAAACATGCCAGTTCATACTGGTTGGAAGTTGATAAAAATGGCCCAGGCAGCAGGCCGGAAAAACCATACTAGTACCTTGCAAGTATTAAGTGTCGATATAATGCACCGCTACTCTGAGCTCCAGCAGGACGCGACAGCTATTGCTTGACCGGGTACCAGAACAAGGCAGGTATTTTGTGGGACGATTTAGTGAGATTGTTAATTTTCTGAAGGTTCGGAAAAAATGGTGGCTGACGCCGATCATTTTTGTCCTGATTCTTCTGAGTCTTGTTCTTGTCTTAACTCAGGGGTCTGTGCTGGCTCCGTTTATCTATGCAATATTCTAACCGGGCAGTTTATCTGCAATTGTAATTTAACAGTTTCTAAACGCCAAGTAAACGCGCAAGCAGTATTTAATGAGATGAGGAAAAAATGGATTTTCTCCCTATTAAATTCACATTCAAATTTTTAGAGCTGTTTATCACGGGACTTTTTATGGTTAGTCCTGTTCTTTTGTTTCTTGGCGGGATTCTTTGCCTCCTGGCGAAAATCACCTGCAGGATTGAAAAATGGCAGAGTTTTACAAAATCTCTGTATTTTACATTCATTACTGCTTTGACTGTGGGTTACGGCAAAACTGTTCCCAGCAGCGGGTGGGGCAGGTTCCTCTCGGTTGTTTCCGGCTTTATAGGAGTGATCCTTACAGGAGTGATCGTTTCTGTTGCTTTGAACTCGGTAATGATCTCCTGGCAGGCTACTCACGACACTCCAATGGAAGCATCAATAGAAGCAGAGCTTGAATCACTTGAGAATACTGCCTTTCACAGCGGCAAGCAATCGGCTGCATTGGCAGATTCTGCTGCTGCCGACAGCATAGACAGTTTGTCTGTACAGGTGGATAGTCTGAGAAACTGATTCTCTAGTCAGAACTGTTTTGTAACCGCTTTATTCGTGGCTTTCAACCACTTG
>JAGLOJ010000013.1 GCA_023139045.1 Candidatus Sabulitectum sp. | reverse complement strand
CGGAGCGGGCTGGGACGCTATTGAACAGAATTTTCCAACTGTCCATACTTCATTTCAACCAGGGTTTTCTGTAGATATTTATGATTGTTAGAATAACAAACAAACCCATCTGAACACCGATAGATGCAAGTTTACCCCAGACCAGAACAAAGAATGTGATAACAGAAAGAAGCAGGCTGATAACAGAAAAGAGAAAACCTTTGTTGTATTCGCTCTCTCCAATTCTGTAAAGAATTGTGGCAAATGCAAGAATGATTAAAACAACTGTGTAATCCATATCATCCATTCAAAGAATTCAACTCCAGAACAATAAAATACATCAACTTTTCCCCAACCGCAAACAACTAAACATGCGGAATTTCAGCAGGACAGAAAACGATTGTCGCTAATACTTGACACTCTGTCTTGTTTTATACATGCTCACTTCGAGAGGAGTCTATATGAAATTGAACAACAGGCTTCGAGTTCTGAGGGCTGAAAAGGAAATATCACAGCAGACACTGGCTGATGAAGTGGGTATCAGCAGGCAGACTGTGAATTCCATTGAAAGAGGAAAATTTAATCCATCAGTGAAGACAGCTCTCAAGATGGCAGAATACTTCGGCGTGGCAGTGGAAGAAGCTTTTCAGTTGAAGAAGGAGGAAAAGGATGAATAAAGTCAGAGGAAACTACATCTGGTGGTGGGCAGCAAATCTTGCAACTGGAATTCTTATTACCATTCTGGGCTGGTTGCTACCTGATATCGAATCACCATTCGTGCTGGGAATTGCTTTGATACCATTTGGAGTCTTCAAATTCTGGTACAAAAGAGGGCTCAAACCTGACGAAAGAGAACGCCAGCTTCTTAACAAAGTCTATGCTGAATCTGGACTTGTTCTATTGATAGCTGCCTGGTTTTTCAGCGCAAATTATTTTCCCTTCGGAGTCTACTCCATATTCAGTGTGGCATTTGTTTCAAGAGGTGGATACGGCCTCTACTATTTTCTTAGGGGTTAAGAAAGAAGGAAGAAAGGACAGTATTCTTTATGAAAAAAATTAAGGGTAACTACATCTGGTGGTCAGCAGTTCATCTTGCTGGTGGAATCCTGATGGCAATGCTTGGTTATCTCACCAGCTGGGACTATGTGTTCGTACTGGCAATTACCATTCTCCCACTTGCTGTGTTCATAATCTGGTTCGATAAGGGATCCAACCCTGATGAGAGAGAAATAGGACTTCTCTATAAAGTTCATGCTGCTGCAGGTTCTATCACAGTTTTTTAATTTCAAGCTTTCATAAATCCTTCAGCAATCACATTGTTGTAGCGCTGTGGAGCATTTTCATTATTTCCAGAGGTGTATACGGTCTGTACTACTTCCTCAAAGATTAATTTATCAGAAAAGGATAGTTAACAAATGAAGTCACACAAATACATTATCATGATCTCAGTCCTTTGCCTGGTTGTAGTATTTTCCTTGGGATGTGGAGAGCCTGCAGGCTGGCAGGAGCCCTTTCCTGAAAGGTTAACCATTTCAGTGATGGACAGTATCGGTATTGAGATGGGTGACTCGTGTTATGTACTCGGTGCAATTGCAGACGCGGAAGTATCACCATCAGGAACCATACTGCTACTGGACCAGAGTGCCTGCTGCATTCGTGAGTTTGCACCTGACGGAATTCATCTGGCCAATCTTTCAAGACGCGGAAGTGGCCCCGGCGAGTTTCTTTGCCCCTTCGAGATGGCAATTATGCCCGATGGCAGAATTATGGTGGCAGACATGCATAAGCAATCAATTATTGTTCTATCGGAAACAGGTGAAAGCATAGAGGATATGTCTGACTGGCCATTGTTTGTGCCCACATCGATTACTCCATTGGGCGAAAATCTGTTTGCAGGATGTGAAATGAAATATGATATGACCGATACGGAAATGCTGATAATCATCAAACCATCGTTATTCTCATTAGGTGATGCCTCTTCGGAGTACTCGTTCTTCTCCGATACCCTCAGGTTCAATCTGGATGGTTCAGATGTCGCCATATCATCAGTAGACGGCTTGACCGGAGTAACCCTACTGACTTCTGATGAAGACGGGCGTGTATTCTACAGCCGTAAATCTTCATCCGAAGGAGTTGTTCACTGCTGGAATATCGGGGCTGATTCCCTATTTACCGCATCTCCCGGATTTCCGCCTGCGGCAAAAACAGAGCAGGAAATACTTGATGAAACAGAATACACCAGAATGCAGTTTGCAGCTCTGGGACTAAATGCTCTTCCAGAAGGCTTTGAGCCGGATCCATTCCATGTTATGGTGGAGAATACAGGCGTAGACAGCGACGGAAATCTCTGGGTTCAGCGAGGAACAGAAGAGAAACCTGTCTTCGACATCTTTGATACTGCCGGGGATCATATTGGCACCGCAGAGTTCCCCGGAACAGGGAAGCAGTGGCAATTCAGCATTTCCCCTTATGGCAGCCTTGCTTGGAACAATGATCCTTTGTCCGGTGTTCAGAAAGTGTACATGGTCAAATTGCCTGTGATAAGTTTTTAGTACGGAGGCTTTTGTGAACAAGGAGCAGCTCAGAAAAATAAGAAAGCAGATAAAAAAACAGAGAGAATGCAGTGAAGCTGGTGCTGAACGAATACTGCTCACAGGATGCCTGCCCCTGCGGCTTTAAGAAATTTGTTTTCTGGGCTGGAAAAAAGCAGGGGCCCGGGTGTGATGGACAGCATTCAGAATCAACTTGTTTGATTCCGCGCGGGAACTTGACTGCTTCTCTGAAATTGAAGATTACGAGAAGGCATACTGGCTGGAAGGTGCCTATTGCTGCAAAAACTGCGGAACGAGGTGGAACTACTTTTCTGAGGAATGGAGAATGCTGGCTTTTCAGAAGCGCCTCCTGATAATTGATGGAGACGATCCAAACGAGCTGTTCGATGAGGCAATCGGTGGTGAGATATTTGCAACCGCCGGATCTGAACCTCCAGGCAGGAAAGCTCTGACCCTTGAACAGTGGGTAGAATTTATGCTGGGCGGAAAGTATAAAACAAAACCACATCCTGCCTTCGTTTTTCCTGGAAAGCAGGTTGCGGAAGAAGCTTAATTGTTTACAGCTGTTCCCGGGATATTGTCCAGTTCTCGGTTTCCAGAGCCTCTATTCTTTGGAAATGCTTTTCGTTATTTGTAACAAGAATCAAATTGTGAGTAATTGCAGTTGAAGCAATCATCAATGATTCTCCCTTATCTCGCTGATTATTTCTTCAGCACTTCTTTCGTCTTCCCAGCTTCCGGCAAGTTTTAGAAATTCATCAGTTGGATTCTTGTCAAAGGATCCCGGTTGTGATAAAAACTTTTCCAGAATATGAACAACTTCCTGGCTGATTGATCTCCTCTCGCCCCGGGCAAGTACTCGGATTGATTCATACAATCTGTCATCAATATCCCTTACCTGTAAATTCGCCATATACTATCAAAACTCGCTTTGTTAAACTACTTGACTTGAATATATGTTTTATTAGTATACGGCTTCGGATTTATCTACAATCATAAGGAGGAACTGATGGCATTTAGCAAGAATAAGAAAACTGTTGCACTGATGATGATTATGTCTTTTATTTTGTTTTCTACCACGGGCTGCATTGGACTAATCGTTCATGGCAGCACACAGGATATTGCGTTCTCAAGCACACCGCCCAATGCCGAGGTATATATTGATGGCGTTTCTGCTGTTAGAACTCCGGGAGTCCTCTCCCTTAATCGTGGAGATTCACACCTTGTAGAGATAAAACTCGACGGGTATGAAGATTACTCTTTCCGAATTGATAAAAAAACAAGCGTAGGCGTTGTTATTGGAGATATCCTGCTTACGGGACTTGTCGGTCTTGTCATTGATGTTGCAACTGGTGCTCTGTATTACCTCACTCCTGAACAGGTTGTAGGTACCCTCTCTCCTAAAGTAACCCAGACTGAGGATAGAATATTCATTAGTGTTGTTCTCGACTCACGGGAAGACTGGGTTCAGATTGGCCAGATGAATCCTCTATAGCTTAATACATAGATGCTGGATGTGTTACTGCGGGTAGTCAATCATGACTACCCGTTTTTTTGATCTATAGCCCTCGATGTGATACCGATACAAGACAAATACCAATCCATATCGAGGAAGCTGTATCAGATTTGTAAAAACCAAACACGCTTGACGATAGTCAGTGATTGTATCATTTAAGAAAGTTGCTTTATCGCTTTTCCTGCAATTCAGAAGGGGCATTATGATCAGTCTTGAAGATCTCTATTCACTAATTGAAAGCACTTTTGATTTTCTTCTGGCTGTGGATGACAATGAAAAGATTCACTATGTCAGCCCTCTTATGAAAAATATCTGCTCCGCCCATAGTTCCGAAGTAATAGGCACACACTTGAAGGGGCTGCTGGACAAGAACTCTCTTCTGTCGTTCAGAAACGCTATGAAAAAGGTAAGCCATGGTGATCGTGGGGTTCTTGCAGTTTTTTCCACAGGTACAGCTGATTCCATTCCCATACCCATGAAGGTGGCTTTCTCAAAAAGTGTAACAGGCGGGTTCTATCTGATTTTCGGCAAACAGGCTGATTCTCTCAGGCAGATGAATGACTGGGAAAAGGAGGAGAGGGTGAAGGAACTCTCCTGTCTTTATGCAGTTGCTGAATGGATAGAAATTTCCAAAACAATCCGTGACTTTTTTACCAAGCTCCCTCCATTCCTTGCAAAGGGAATGCGTTTCCCTGATGAGGCAACTGTCTATTCAGTTTACCAGGGCATCGAATACGGTCAGGAACCCCAGGTGGATGATTTTATCGGAACAAAGCTGTTTGTTAACGGTGAGTTGAAGGGTGAAATAAAGGTAGGCTACATCAACGGTGAAAAAAAACTTCTGCCCGAAGAACGCAAAATGCTGAATCAGATTGGAAAGATGCTCAGTCTTGCTCTTGAGCGCAAGGAACTTTCAGAGAGTATCACTCTCAAGCAGGGCGAAGAAGAAGAGTTCAGAAAACGGCTGACTGAGCTGGAAATGGAAATCACCACACGGGAGTCTGAGCTTGAGTCCCAGAAGCAGAAGCTGAAAACAGTAGATTCCTACCTGAGCAGGGTTAATGAAACCATGGATGAAAGCAGCAGAAGGTTCGAAACCATGTTCAAGGCCATCCCGGACAAAGTTGTCATGATAGACCTGAACAGAACTGTGGTGATGAGCAACCGGGACAGCATTAAGCCGGGTGAGAATTGTTTCCGTACATGCTTCAAACGGGAATCTCCATGCGTGGACTGCAGGCTTTCAAGGATTATTAAAAACAGGATTCCTATTACCGTTACCTTCAGGGATGGAGATCAGTACCTTGAAGTTCATGCCCTTCCTGTATTCAACAGGAATGAGGAAGTTGAAGGCATAATGGAATTCTACAGGGATGTTACTCTTGAAAAAACTTATGAACAGCAGATCCAGCAGGCGGACAAGCTTGCTTCGCTGGGACAGCTTGTAAGTGGTATTGGTCACGAGATAAACAACCCGAATCAGTTCATCCGGGGAAATATCAAGATCGTCAAACAGGCTCTGGATGATATGCTGCCCATAGTGGATGAATACCAGAAGGCACACCCGGAACTGAAGATTGCCCGACTGAAGTATGCTTTTTTCAGGGAGCACATAATGACCCTGGTTGATGACATGGGGCACGGATCGGAAAGAATCAAAGGGATTGTAGAGGGTCTCAGGGGTTTTGCTCGCAAAGATGATGGTCTTCTTGTGGACAATGTGGATATCAATACTCTAATCGGCGCCACTCAGAGGCTTGTTCAGAACGAAGTTCACAAACATGGGGAGATGCTGCTTCAGCTTTCGGATGATGTAAGACTCTTCCAGGGTAACTCCCAGAAAATCGAGCAGGTACTGGTAAACCTTATTGTTAACGCCGCTCAGGCCATTCCGGATGACAGGAAGGGGCTCATCACAGTGACCTCTTCAATGGATAAGGAGACCGTAGTAGTAGAAATCGAGGACAACGGAAAAGGTATGGATGAAAAGACTCAGAGACAGATTTTCGACCCCTTCTTCACTACGAAAAGGGCAAAGGGCGGAACCGGGCTGGGTCTTGCCATTACCTACAGAATTATAGAGGAACACGGTGGACATATTTCTGTGACCAGCGAACCCGGAACCGGTACTAAATTCACTATCAGAATCCCCGCTGCGGGGAACGGGGAGGAAAGATCATGAACAGGGTCCTGATAGTTGATGACGATGTTGCAGTAACCAATTACTTCATGGTCTTTCTGATGCAGACAGAACGATTTGAGTCTACAGTGGTTAACGACTCAAGGGATGTTGAAAAACTTCTGGAGCAGGAGAAATTTGATGTAATCATGCTCGATCTCGACATGCCGAATGTAAGCGGTATTGACATACTCATCATGATGCAATCCAGGGATATTACAATTCCGGTTATTATTCTTACCGGAGCAAACGATGTTGATCTGGCTGTGAGAAGCATGAAGTGTGGAGCATTCGACTACCTGATAAAACCTGTTGACGATGAGCACCTTATTGAAGTACTCGACAATGCGATTGAGCAGGGTGCCATGAACAGGAAGATTGATAAACTGACGGAAGCTTTCACTCATGAAGAGCTGAAAGACAGAAGAGATTTTGAGCACCTTCCCACGACAAATCCTGATATGATTCTTCTTTTTCGCAATGCGGAGAAAGTGGCAAAATGTGATCTCAGTATTTTCATCTGGGGTGAGCAGGGAACCGGGAAGGAGAGTCTTGCAAAGGCAATTCACCAGACGAGCCTCAGAGCAGACGGACCATTCATTGCGGTGGATGGTGCTGCTCACCGGCAGGAAGACTTTTCTTCAGAGCTTTTCGGCAGAGCAAAGGACTGGAGCGGTAAACACGATAAAAAACAGGGATTCATTGAAGCTGCCGCCGGTGGTACTCTTTTCATAGATAACATTGACAGTCTGGGGCTGCCTGTTCAAGCAAGACTGAAAAGGGTGATTCAGAATTCTGAATTTTATCGTGATAACTCTACCGAAATAAAGAAAAGCAATGTTCGAATCATTGTTTCATCAACTCGTGATCTGACAAGTTCCAAGTACCGTGATTCTTTCTCCAGAGACTTGCTTTATCATCTGATGGTGAATTCAATGAAAATTCCACCTCTTCGTGCGAGAACTGAAGACATTCCTCCGATCATTGATTACTTTCTGAAAAAGGAGCTTGTTAAGCTGAATCGAGAAGAGAATTCTCTCTCCGTTTCAGAAGACTTTCTGAACCTGCTCATGCAATACAACTATCCGGACAATGTGCAGGAACTGCAGAATATCATTGCATGTGCAGTGGTTGGCGCAGAGGGAAATGAGATAACTCCGGATAATCTTTCCCCCTTCATCAGGGAGCGGATAACTCCGGGAGGAATTACCGGAGACTTTACACCGGCTCTGCTCAAGGACATCATGACAGATCACATCGAGAAAACCATCAAGTACTGCGGCGGAAACCTGGATCAGGCAGCAGCACTTCTGGGTATCTCAGTTGACGAAGTAAGTGATCACATGGAAAACGGCTGACGGGTTACCAGTTTGCCTTCCCATTCTCTATAAAACCGTGGGATGGTGCAGCCCGGCATTCCAGCTTCCAGTTCTGCCCGTCAACGGTATATCTGAAGGCTCCTGCTTCGGGACAGATTGGTGATCCACCCATAGGCTCCATAGCCTGCTCAATTGTAGCGGGCAGTTCCCCGTTCTGAACCTGATACATTGCAATGGATGCAGCAACTGCATACATGTTAGCCCGGCATGCATTCTGGTTTGCAAGATCTATCCCGGCGGTAAGATTCGGAGCATTCACCCCAGAGGCAGGAACTTCCAAATTAACATCTTCCGCCGGGATGTTGATGGCAGGGTCGGTCTCAGGTTGGGGGTTTCCACATCCTGCCATCAGTAGAACCAAAGAAAGCACAGCAAAGTATTTCATATCATCACTCCATTGATTATGGTTAAAGACACCTGAATTTACTCAAATCAGAACAGCATTGAAAGAGGAACATGGAAACAGAAGCTGTATTCATAATCGGCACACTGTTCTTTACCGGATTTATTGCGGGAAGGGTCGCTTCAAGATTTGGCCTGCCGGCGGTAACAGGGTACATTCTTGCCGGTGTACTTCTTAATCCCCAGGTATCCGGTATTATCTCCCCATCATTTGTTAACAGTTCAGATCTGGTTACAACAATGACCCTCTCCATCATCACTTTTTCTGTAGGTGCCAGTCTTTACCTGCCCAGAATAAAAAAGGTGGGGAAAACGATTGGTGTGGTTGCGCTTTTTGAAGCCCAGTTCGCCAATCTTTTCATTGCATTGGGTTTTGCTTTGCTTATTCCAATCCTTGTACCGGAAATGGCTCAATATGCTATACCAATCGCTCTTCTTTTTGGAGCTCTTGGCTCTCCTACAGATCCTTCAGCAACACTGGCAGTTGCCCATCAGTTCAAGTGCGACGGTCCTGTTACCAGAACGGTTATGGGTGTAGCGGCAATGGATGACGGCATAGGAATGCTCAACTACAGTATTGCTGCTGCAACTGCGGTGATTCTTATCGCGCACAACTCTTTCACCGCAGGCTCTGTACTCTCACCCCTGCTGAGGATTGGTTCATCCCTGGTAATCGGAGCATTGATTGGTTCTCTTTTTGCGCTGCTGGAGAAGAAAATGAACATTCGCTCCACATCTCAAATGCTTGCACTGCTCCTTGGTTCTCTGTACAGCTGTTACGGCGTTTCAGTTCTTTTAAATGCAGACCCGCTTCTGGCAGTAATGACACTGGGCTTCGTTGTTGTAAACGCAGGTGAGTGGTGCAGACAAATCCCTGACAAAGTATCCGGAAGTATAGAGGAAATAGTTTTCATTCTTTTCTTTACCGTGAGCGGAATGAAGCTGGACTTCGGAGTGCTCAAATCCTCCGCTCTGCTTGTTCTACTTTTTGTGATTCTGCGGGTCAGCGGCAAATTTGCCGGCACCCACATTGGTGCAAGACTCACATCAGCCCCGAATCCTGTACGAAAATACACCGCCTTCTGCCTGGTTCCGCAGGGAGGCATAGTTATTGGACTGGCTCTGGTGCTTCATTCAATGCCTGCGTTTCAACCCTTCGCAGACACCCTTGTCAGTGTGATACTGGGAACAGTTGTTATCAATGAACTGATCGGCCCCCTGCTCTCCAAGTGGGCACTGAAAAAGGCAGGGGAGATACACGCATAATAATCGAATGGGCCGGGGAAACCATTTCCGCTGGCCACTCGATACTTGAGATTCGGTTTACTGGAATTGGCTTTTTATGAATCCCCATGTACTCGACTCTTTGAATCCGGGAATCTCAGATTGATCCTTCCAGTAGTCGATTCGCCACTGACCCGTGTCATGTTCGATAAATCTGAAGAGCGCATTTCCATTGGAGCGATATCCTGAAGATTCATCCACATATACCTAAAGAGCAAACGGGCAGATCATACCAATAGCTGTTGAGTCTTCAGGCCAGGGAAATGTCTGAGTGATTTCCAGCTCAAATTCAATCAGGTAGGCTCCTTGAAAGAGGTTGCCTGTGAAGATAGAATCCACATCCCGATACCAGCATGTGTTCGGGTCGGGATACTCCAAGTCGGCTTCATGCAGAACAAACTGAAAATCACTTTCAAAACATTCAAGATAATTTCCAAGATTCCTGGTCTCGTATGAAACCTGGATTTTCTCAACTATCATTTCAGGGGTAACCGGGTCAGGGGAATTCCCGGATTCATACGGAGAACATGAAATCAGCAGTACAGACATTGTTTTTCCTTCTGTTGAACCATCTCTTGCTTCGATACCAAGACACAAAGGAAATTGCAGTGTCTAATATCTGCCCCCTATATCTGTTTGTTTGCTATTTTCAGGCATGTTTACGACTCATCAATATCTGCTAACCTTAGTTCGCAAAGAGTGAATTGTTCCCGAATGGCTTTGTCCCTTCGTTACTGCAAACACATGATTAAAAAAAATGCTACTTACTATGGGGTATTAATAAAACCGGGATCCCGTGCTTCGCTCTGTCCGTTTTCTGTCAGATTTGACAACACCAGCGAACACAACTGTCAGTCACCCCACACATCAATGGTCATGACAGTTATTAAATATTTCAAGCATTATGTTTTAAAAGAATATTGACCAGTCACTTTTTGGGGGACTTCTTTTTTTCCTCCCTGGGCACTCTGGTGGCGTCTGTCTCTTTGTCCCATGCCCGACGCTCTTTTCCCGGATCCGGACGATCGTCATTCTTTTCACGCCACATCTGCGGAGGATTCTTTTCCAATGCCTTCCGTCTGGATTCATTCGCGTTCTTTTTTGCCATTGTCCTGCCCTCTTTCCTTCCCTGTCAGCAATTTTTCCGCAAGCCAGAAAATTCCCGCTAATGCCATAAGTATAACAACAAACCACTGGTCTATCAGAATCAAGCCTGCAAGCATACCAAGTATGCCCCCGAAGAGCTCGATCCCTGCCAGACTTTCACCACTCACATCTGTGATGAGCTCTTCAAGTTGCTGAAGCTCAAATTCACTGACTTTCTTCCGGACCATTTCCCTGATATCAATCCTGTGGGCATACCGCAACATGAAATTCCTTGCGGTCTTTCTGAACTCTTCCGATTGTATTTTCTTCTCGGCCAAATCCCTGAGCTTCCCGACGGTTGAATCCAACTGCTTTTCGAGCCAGTTCCAGAATGACTCCGATTCAAGATAGGTGATGAGTTTTTCTCTGGCCGAAGCAACACCTTCTGTCTTTACCCAGCCGTCAAATCTCTGTTTCTGCTCGTTAAAGAATACAGAAAAACGCTTCCTCGCTGCGGGGTCATCTCCCATGGAAGAAATTGATGCGATGTTTTCCTCGATCAGATCCATTACATCCTGAAAAAATGAAGGACTTCCCGCTTTCTTCAGAAGTTCCTTCTTTATTCTGCTGCTGTCTATCCTGAGCACACCCTTGCCAAGCATCATTGTTTTCTTTGCAATGAAACCCTTTGAATTTATCCAGTCTTCAAGCATTCCGTTCACAGCGTCAGCGATGGTTGATGCATTCTTTTCCACCAGATCGGTTACCACCATGGTGAGAAGATGAAGAGTTTCAGGTTTTTCAATTTCTCGCTCAATCGCAGTTCTTGCATGAGACCAGACCTTATCTGATGAAAGATTTTCCGATGTATGGTTCTTAATCAACTCGGCGAATCTGGAGAATAGCTGCCCCGCTTTCTCAACTCCCTTGTTCTGCACATACCTGCCAATTGCATTTATTATGCCTGATCTGTTCACCGGATCTTCTATCCAGCCGTGAGCAAAACCCAGAACTCCCGACGCAGTCTTCTGAATGAGATCGTTTTCTTCCAGATAACCAAGTATTGAGTCAGTATCAAGAAGCTGGTCTGAAACTGCTGCTGCAATTCCATCAGCAATATCATCTCTTCTTTTCGGTATTAATCCCTGTCTGCCCAGGGGTGTTCTTTTATGGGGCCGGAAAAGCATTTTTATGGCAATGTAGTTCGTACCGATTCCCACAGTACCCGACAGGCATATCATGAAAATCCAATCAATCCACCGATCGCTGTAAAAGTTCAGAAAAATCCCCGATAATACAGTCAGCAAAGGGAGTGCTGTTATTGCTATCTTTCTACCAGTTCTTATCATACCTGTTTCTTCCTTAAATGGCATCTCCGAAGGCTATTTTTACATTTCATCCCTGATAAGCAATTCCTGAAGCCTCAAAATAACATCGGTGCTCGAATGCTGCAACACAGAAATAATCCCGACTTTCTGTGATTAAAATGTTTGATCGAATCGGTGGATATTCCAATAATCGTCTCATCTGAGAAATCCATGGAAAGGCTGTAGACACGCTCCCAGGAGCGCGTCTGACAATAGGCATTGTGCAGTAACGCCGCATTGCTGAGATAGAATTCTTACAGATCTACAGAGAATAGCACCGCTATGTATGTAATTGAACCGGTAACGCAGCCAAACTCAGAAGAGCAACTCACGCTTTACGAGCACAGAGAACCGGAGGTTCGGGATGAGCTTATCAGCGATAACTGATGATGTCGAACAGAATCGCTTTTGATCTCCACAGGAATGAGAGGATGACAATGAGGTCATTTCCACTGGAGACAACAGGTTCCTGAAAGAGTCGGAACAGACCAATAGTTTTCCCGGCTTACCGTAGAACCCGATCCCGAATAATGCCGTAACGGGTCATTATTTCGTCGTTGGTAGCAATGGCTTCCGGTCGATCGAGAACGATAATATTGCCAAGATTGGTTGCAAGTTTGAGGAAGGTATCGGTGCCTTCGTCAACCAGTTCAACAAACTGAGAAAAATTTCTCACAGGAACACCATTCACTGCGACTATTATCTCATTCTTAAGAGATTCATACCCGGTATTTACCTCTGCCGGAAGCATGAAGGTGAGAACTACAATCTCCTCACGGCTCTCCGTACGCCAGTTGTCAAAAAGGAAGGGGTAAGTCAGGTAATCAACAGCATTCAGGTACCAGTCGTATCCCCACGACTCAAGGTAGTTCAGAGAAAGAGGCATGAAGACCGTTCCACCAAAAATAAAGTACTCCGGTGGTGTATCGTAAATCTTGTTTGGAACAACTGTAAGGTCATGAAGAGTGGTGTTGAGCTTCATTTCCACTGTATGCCGGATACCATCTTCATCTCTGATGATCTCAAGGGAAATTGTCTCACCTATCTGGTGCCTGTTCACCATGTAATCCAGCCTTGTCCGACTGCCTGATCGAAGTTCGACAGTACCGTCACCGGCAATGGCTCTGCCGTCAATCTGAAGCAGAATATCTCCCGGCTCCAATACCTCGGCAGCGGGTGAACCGAATGCAAGTTTTGTAATCATTACACCTGTCTGTTCCTGCCGGATACCGAACATTGTGGAGAATGCTTCGTTTCGTATTGTCTGGTAACTGAATCCCGCTGAGGGAAATCCGTCGTACTTACCGTCTTCAATGTCATTGAAGAAATGTTCGATTACGGGAACAGGTATCACATAGCTGATATTTTCTGCCTGGTTCATGGTCTGCATGGCAACACCTATAATTTTGTTGCCGATAATTGCAGGACCACCACTGTTCCCCGGATTGATTGCCGCATCGATCTGCACTGTCAGCAGAGACAAACCACTGTGCGCATAACGTGAACTCTCTATCCTGGAAATAACCCCCTGAGTAGTACTGAGAGCGTCACCGCCCATTGGATATCCATACACGGTAACTTCCTCCCTGGTCATGGGAAGTTCGCCCAGCTCCAGTGGGTCAATACCCCTGAAGAAAGATTCATCATCAACAGTTATCAGTGCCAGGTCAGCCTCATGGGACACCGCTACCACAAATGCCTGGTACTTCCCGGGGTCACCTTCTTTTCGCACCTGCAGATAGGTTTCATCCGTAACAACATGTGCATTGGTCAGTATCATGTTCCCGTGAACTACGCAGCCAGAGCCGGAACTTTCCATGGGTGCATCAGTACTCCACGGAAGGTAGTAGTTGTAGGCAACGCTGTTTGTGTAGATCTTAACCATTGCCTGATCAATACTGCCGGCTGTACAGACGGTTGTTAAAAAGAGCGTAAATAGAATCATCAGGTACTTCATTGCTGTCCTTACATAAGAGATAAATAGGTTATTCAGTATCGCTGTATTCTAACGCAAGAATGATGTTCCCGCCATTTTCAGGCTGCCTTTTTCCGCAGATAGTTCTCAATGCCTGCATAGAAGAGAAGATCCACAGCAAGACCCCAGATGGCAGTTAGTTGGGAATGATAGAAAAGAAATATCTGGGTGATAAAAATACTAACAAGAATGGCTCTTTTGAACCACAGGAAAGCATGGAGTAAGGATCTGCGGAGCATGAAAACCCCGACTAGAACCATGATACCGCTGATAAAAATGCCAATTATCGACATGCCGGATGTATCGTTCATGGGCAACCAGCCCGGACTTATTATTCCAAAAATTATTCCCAGTTGTGTCAGGTTCAGAAACACAAAGACAATCATCAGAACAGGGACGAATCCCTTGATGGCAATGGTTTTGTCAAAGCCTTCCTCAAATTGTTCTTTCGTCGCATCATACCATTTAAGAAGCCTTGAAGATGTATCATGCATATCACCCAGATCCCCGCGCAGATGATTATTCACCTGCAGTTCCCTTGCCGAAAGCTCAGACTTCTCTGCAAAACCTCTGAAAAGAAGATACATAAGGATGAATATCACATAGATCACTGCGATAGTGGGTTTGTAGAAGTAATCGTTGTTGTCCGTGATGAATTTTCCCAGTTCATCAATGAAAAGACCAAAGCCCATTCCACCAAAGAATGCAGCAAGGCGGCGTACTGACGGGTTCCAGTAGCGGAAGACCATCACAAGAGCAAAAAACATGAGAAAACCACCCCAGAGCATATGAGCAATGTGAAGGTTGCCGGGAGATATCTGCGGATATCCTGCTGCTGCAAGAAAAGCTCTGTTTACAAGGATTGTAACCACCGCAATTACCATAAGCAATTCCAGAAGGCTTCCTGTATCTGTGTCTCGAACAAGCGGACTTTGTCTTTTTCTCATGCACCAATATAGGTGTTACCGGAAATGGGGCAAGTATTGTATGCTAAGAAAAACAAACAGAGGTATGGGGGTATGGGAATGAGCAGAGCAGAAGAGGCTATTTTCGAACTGAGGAAGCTTACGGATCCGGTTCGTGCAGAACACAGTCAGACATTTTTCAAGACTGGGCCGGGTGAATACGGTGAAGGCGATCTTTTCCTCGGCGTGCGGGTTCCTCAAACACGAAAACTTGTCAGGGCATTCAGTGGTCTTGAGTTGTCTGCAATGGAAGAGCTGCTTCAGTCGAAATGGCACGAGGCAAGACTTTTTTCACTTCTTTCAATGGTGGATGCATTTAAAAGGGGAACAGATAGAGAAAAAGCAGACATCTACAATGTATACATGAGCAACACAGGCAGAGTAAACGGCTGGGATCTGGTTGATTCATCGGCACCACACATAGCGGGAGCTTACCTGTGGGATCGTGACAGGCAGCCCCTGTACGATTTCGCAGTATCAAACTCTCTCTGGAAACGTCGAATTGCAATCATTGCAACCCAGTACTTCATCAGGAGAAACTCCTTTGATGATACTCTGGAGATCGCAGAAGCACTACTTAACGACAAAGAGGATCTTATTCATAAAGCAGTGGGATGGATGCTCCGGGAAGTGGGGAACAGAAACATGAAGGTTGAAGAAGACTTCCTGAACCCCCGATACATGAAAATGCCAAGAACCATGTTAAGATATGCCATTGAAAAAATTCAGCCTGACAGGCGAAAAATGTACCTCAAGGGACTGATTTAACGTGAATCTCTCAGCCTCTTTTCAAACCTGATAAGGACTATTTTCTGCTCATCTGTTTCTACAGCCCTGGGGTTTGTCTCACGAAGTGTTTCTATTGCGGTTGTTGCAGAAATGCCGCCTTCACGCATAAGCCAGGCCGCTCCGAATGTGCCTGTTCTTCCATTCCCGCCCTCACAATGAACAAGAACTGTACCCTCTGATTCTTCAACAAGTCTAACAAACCGCAACAGCTTTTCCAGTGCCGGGGCATCGTAATCCCTTACGGCTATTTCCACCCATTTCACTCCGGGAATGGCAGGGTTGTATCTCAATCGCTGCTCAGTAGGGTCTATGAGCGAAACTATTGTGGTAAGGTTGTCTATTTTCAGTTCGGGCTGTTTGGGATTGTGAGAACCCAAAAGTTTCGGTTTGTCTATCCACCACTGCATCATGCTCACCTTTCATAAACGATTTGAAGAACTCAGAAACCCTAACATACAAAACAGACTCTTTACCCGGTTACTATATTCCGGTTTCAAACCGTGAGAGGAGTCATATTGCTTTACCCTGCACTGTCCATTATCTGCCTTGCGGGAATCCTGCAGGGGTTCTGCGGGTTCGGATATTCTCTGCTCGCTCTGCCGCTGCTCTGTCTGTTCGCTCCTGCACAATGGGCGGTTCCTGTTATTGCTGTTTCAAGTCTTGCTCTGAATATCATGGTTCTCAGCACTTCCTGGCGTAATCTAAGGCTGCGTGGATTCCTCCCTCTGGCTCTTGCCGGAATGGCCTTCACGCCCCTGGGTGCCTGGATGCTGGGATCATTATCGGACATAGCGGTAAGGGTAATTATCGGGATTACCGTTACCCTGTCTGCTCTGCTCTCTCTTTCAAAGTGGGCACCTCGCATGAAAAGAACTCCGGGAGGAATGGCAGTGACCGGAACCCTCTCTGGAATATTCAATGGTCTGACCACATTCAGCGGGCCACCTGCGGTTATTTATCTCTCTGCAACAGAAACCGAGAAAGGCTCATTCAGAGCAAACCTGTCAGCATTCTTTCTTGCGTTGACGCTTATTGCGATTCCTTCTTTTATTGGCGCTGGAGTGACTTCAGCAGACAACCTGCTGCAGGCTGCAATATTCCTGCCGGCAGCAGCTCTGGGGGGAACAGTCGGAATTCTACTTGCGAAAAAAGTAGACAGCTCCGTCTTCAGAAAAACAGCCCTGGTCACTCTTTCTCTTCTTGGTGCCTCAGGAGCGATACAGGCACTGTTATAATACTTGCTAATCCAAATCCGTAGCCGGTACGATTGATTCGGCATCTTTTGTATCAAACACCAGATGACTTGCTTGGGTTTTCCATGTACCCTTCCTGAACCATATCCAGCCGGAAATAGTTATCACGGTATTTGAAATGAACATCGCCCACCATATTCCCAGCGGGCCCATTCCAAGTGTATATGCCAGTAGATAAGCACCGGGAATTCGCAGAACCCACAGTCGTGACATGTTCAGAACCATTACCGGCAGTGTGTATCCGGAGCCCTGAAAACTGCCCAGTAGTACAAGAAGAAAACCAAAAACGAAAACCGAAGGGGTAATAATCCGGAACATGGTTTGACCCAGTTCTATAACCTCGGGATCATTCACAAATGCTTTCGATATATCCGCCCCGAAAAAGAACATTCCAAGGGTCATGGGCAGCAGGATTAATCCTATGAGAAGAAGAGCCGCATTTGTTGACTTCTCTGCCCGTTCCACATTGCCGGCACCAAGATTCTGACCAACTGCAGCTGCATTTGCCTGACTTAGACCCATTGCCGGAACCATTGCCATGTGAATAATTCTGTTACCCACGCCGAAAGCGGCGGTTACAACACTTCCGAATGAGTTTACTATTCCTATCATAAAAGTAAAACCGAAGCTGGTACCGAGTTGGCCCAGCGATACCGGAAGCCCTATCTTCATTATTTTTCGAATCATCGGACGGTCCGGCTTCAAATCAGCGGCAACTATTCTTATGCCGTTGCTGCCTTTGAACAACCGGTGCATTCCTATTCCAGATGCTAGAGCCCGGCTGAATACAGTTGCAATTGCTGCTCCGACTACACCCATTTCCGGGAATGGCCCAATGCCAAAGATCAGTATGGGATCCAGAATGACATTTACAATAACCGCAATAAGATTTACCTGCATTGGCCCGACTGTGTCACCCAGACCGGTACTTATTCCCTGGTACACAAAAAAGATGAAGAGCAGAGGAAATCCTGTAAATATCCAGCGCATGTAGTCATAGGTCATCTGCCATGAATCGGAGGGCGTCTGGAGAAGGTTCAGTATCTGCGGAACAAGAAGAAAACCTGCAATACCGAAAAGCAGCCCAATACTTGTCAGCAGAAGAAGAAGCTGTCCGCCCACCAGTGATGCTTTCTTCTCATCACCAGCACCCTTGAACTGGCTCACAAGAGTCGTTCCCGCTGCGCCAATTCCCATTGAAATAGCGAATGCGATGAAAAATACATGCATGGTGATTGTGGGTGCAGTAAGAGCCTGCCTGCCAAGCTTGCCAAGCCAGAACGCATCGGCGAGGTTGTAAAAGGTCTGAAGCAGATGGGACAGCATCACAGGCCAGGCAAGAAGCATAAGTTTGCCTCGAACCGAACCGGTGGTCATGTCAATCAATCCGGAAATTTTAGTGCTTCTCAATTTCACTCAATTCCAAAGCGAGATGTTGAGCCCGGAACATAACAATCTGAGAAAGAAGCATGGAAATACCACAAATAAAGTGGAATTGATTATATACGCCTACTCGTTATGAAAATTGTACATAACCAAGAAAACAGGTTTAATTATGAATGTGAATGAAGCAAAGAAAAAGGCAATGAATGGGCTTGGTCTGCTGGATATCAACTCTGGAGTCTATCACGGGAAATGGATGGCTACAGAAGGCAAAAAGTCAATTGAATCAGTCTGCCCCATCAACGGCCAGATCCTTGGTTCAGTGGCGCAGGGCGATGCAGATGACTATGAGCAGGTAATGGCTGCCGCAGAAAAGGCTTTCAAGCTATGGTCAAAAGTTCCGCCCCCAGGAAGAGGAGAAATCGCAGGTGAAATTGGTGCGGAACTGTCAAAGAACAAAGAGCTTCTTGGATTGCTGGTCACCCTTGAGGTGGGTAAGACCATTTCAGAGGGAGCAGGTGAAATCCAGGAGGCCATAGATATAGCCAGTTTCGCGGCAGGTCTTTCCAGACAGCTCTACGGTCTTACAATCGCCAGCGAGAGACCGGAGCACAGACTGATGGAGCAGTGGCATCCCCTGGGAACCATTGGAGTAATTACCTCATTCAACTTCCCGGCGGCAGTTTGGGCATGGAACGCTCTGATTGCTGCTGTCGTTGGCGACGTAACTGTATGGAAGCCCTCCAGTAGCGCACTTCTGACAGCAGTAGCAGTTTCCCGTATTGCCAACAAAGTAGTAGAAAGAAACGGCCTTCCGCCAATCTTTCTCCTGGCCTGCGGCAGTGGCAGAACTGTAGGTAATCTTCTTGTGAACGACAAAAGAGTGTCTCTTGTTTCCTTCACAGGTTCAACAGCCACAGGCCGATCAGTTGGAGAACAAACTGCTGCCAGATTCGGCAAATCCATTCTTGAGCTGGGCGGGAACAATTGCGCTGTAATCACCCCCAATGCTGATATTGATCTTGCCGTAAAGGGTGTTGCTTTCGGAGCAATTGCCACAGCGGGACAACGGTGCACATCCACAAGAAGAGCCCTGATTCACAGCAGCATATATGACAATTTCATAACGAAGCTTACAGATGTTTACAACAAGGTGAATATCGGCAGCCCTCTCGACCCCTCCTCTATAGTTGGCCCCCTTGTAAACAACGATGCTGTTGACAATTACAAAACAACAATTGCAAGAGCACAGGAACAGAACGGCAGAATACTTCATGGCGGAAATGTATACAAGGCGAGAAATTGCAAAAGCGGCTGTTTCGTAATCCCAACCATTATCGAGATCGATAAACAGGAGGGCATTGTTCTTGAAGAAACTTTTGCCCCTATTCTCTATGTGATGAAATACGATAACCTTCAAGATGCAGTCAGAATTCACAATTCAGTTCCCCAGGGACTTTCGTCAGCAATATTCTCTACGGATATCCGCGAAACCGAGTACTTCATATCCAACGCCGGATCAGACTGCGGGATTGTGAATGTGAACACGTCCACAGCAGGTGCCGAGATTGGCGGAGCCTTCGGCGGTGAGAAGGAAACCGGCGGAGGCCGTGAAAGCGGCAGCGATGCCTGGAAGTACTACGCCAGACGCCAGACAGTTACTGTCAACTACGGCAAAGATATCCCGCTTTCACAGGGTGTTGTCTTTCCGGTATAAAAACGATGGCCCCCTCTATCAAGAGGGGGCTTTCTTCTACAAAACCTCACTACAGTTTCATTCATCACCCACTACATATTTGTCTTTCTGAACACCTCATATCAAGCACATTCAGGCTGCCCGATGAGCGAAGCAGATGAATCAGCCTTCTTATCCAGAAAATGCACACTACAGTAATCAGAATATTTTGAGCACCAGTACCCGTATGCTTTTTCAGTCGCTTGGGCATAATGCCGCACCCGCAATTTCTTTTTTATTTGATCCAGATCTGAAACCGCAGCTTTGCTTGATACCGCGGCATCACAACCTTCAACAACAGGTTGACAAAACATGGAATTATATATCCCGACAGCATCCAGTGCCTGACGGATTTGCCAGTCCTCCCTGCCCTCTTTTTCAAGAACATCTGCAAATACAGTTTCCTCGTGCTCCCCAAGAGAAAGGAACCTGTGCACCCACCCAACCATGTATGGAACCTGATTCTGTCGCACCAAGTCTTTGGCCATTAATTCACTTTTATGCTGCTTTAAATACTCTATCATTTTGACACCTCCTGCATTAGTGGATTCCGCTAACCCACATAATTCCCGTGCTTTAGTGTACGCTTGTTTACTTGCATTGTCAAGGGTGGTGCCGTTGACAGAGCTAAACACACTTTGCATGTTAGCCGAATAAGATGCATTCGCTGGATACACCGCACGCAGTAGAATCATTGTTCAACTCATAATCTTCTCAGGGCTTCCCCGTCCAAATAATTCAAGACAATTCCGGATAAATGGTTAGTTGATGCTGCGCAATTCCAGCCGAATTCCCCGAACAAACAAGAATCACGGACGATAATTATAGACTGATGGCTTATAGCCCTACAACGAGAGTTAGTCCA
>JAGLOJ010000129.1 GCA_023139045.1 Candidatus Sabulitectum sp. | reverse complement strand
CTACGCCGCGAGTGTGCGAGAGTTGGGTTGGCTTATAGATGTTAATCAGGTATAATGAAGTCACAGGTGTTTCTCGCAAAAACCGGTGATTCGTACGTCATATTCAAAAAAGGAGAAAAATGAAAAAAATAATTTTAACCGTAACGCTCTTAGCTCTATCTTCGATTGCCTTTGCTGTTCCATCTAGCATTTCTACAAAAATTAAAAATAAAGCAAAACAAGATTTTCCAAATGATTATTCTACACAAGAATATGTAATAAAAAATCAAGAACAAGCATACTCACAAATACAAAATTACAGTTATTCGGGCGTACCATCATCTGTGATTAATAAGCTTAAAGAAAAAGCAGAAAATGAATACCCCATAGACTTTAGTACACAAAAATATGTAATTGATTCACAGGTTGAGTCGTACAAAAAAGTAAATTAAAAGCAAAATATAACAACGCACTGCACTGGACGTCGCTACGCGCCGCCAGTGAGTTTGAATGTTATGGAGAAAGGAAATATAGAATGATTAGTATACTGCCAATCCTGCTATTTGCAGGAATCATCGCAACAATCTGGTTCTTATGTAAAGTCTGGTTCAGAGCGTTAACCAGCGTCATGGCCACAGAGGATGATCAATTGCCAGCAAAACATGACAAAGCATTGTGGGTCGCTCTGTTTCTTTTTGTTCCAATCTTTGCACCTTTCATTTACACTGCTTGTGTAGAGCGATTCAACAAAAAGAGGAATCCATAACGAGTAAGGATTCGTAGCACACGCTCCGTGTGCTGCAATCCTGTGATACTCATTGAGGCCTCCCACTATTCACATCAATTTGATATGCTGGTGGAGCACCAACTCTAACCCAAGGAGGAGCCTCAATGAGATTTTATACCACTACACACCAATATTACTGCGGAATCGATCTTCACGCCAGGGTGATGTATCTCTGCATCATTAATTCTGAGGGTGAAATCGTTCTGCATCGTAATATGAAAGCTGATCCGGAATCCCTTCTCAAGGCTATTGAGCCTTACAGACCGGATATTCTTATCGGAGTGGAATGTATTTTCACCTGGTACTGGATGTCGGATCTTTGTGCTGAAGAGGGACTACCATTTGTTCTTGGTCATGCTCTGTACATGAAAGCCATTCATGGTGGAAAGGCCAAGAATGACAAAATCGACTCAAGGAAGATAGCAGGACTTCTCCGTGGTGGAATGTTCCCAATGGCTTATAACTATCAAGCAGAGATGAGAGCAACAAGAGATCTGTTGCGTAGAAGAGATTATATGGTAAGAAGAAGAGCCGATCTGCTCTCTCATATCGTTAATACAAACAGCCAGTATAACCAGCCTGCATTCCCTTTTCACATTGAATACAAGTGCAGGCGTGAAGAAACGCTCAGGCACTTCACCGATCCAGATGTACTCATGAGCATAAAGACAGACTTTAATCTGATTGATGAATTCTCAATTCAGATAAGAGCAATGGAAACATACATCCTTGAGAATGCCCGTCTCCATGATTCTGAATCAATGTATCTTCTTCGAACTATCCATAGGATAGGCAAAATCCTCTCAATGACAATTCTCTATGAGATAGGAGATATCAACCGTTTTCCCAGGGTACAGGAATTTGCCTCGTACAGCAGACTTGTAAAATGCTCCAGGGAATCTGCTGGAAAACGGTATGGGACAGCTGGCAGCAAAATCGGGAATGTTCATCTTAAATGGGCATTCTCTCAAGCTGCTGTAATGTTTCTGAAGGGAAATCCAAAAGGCAAGGAGTACAGAGCAAGAATCCAGAGGAAGCATGGCAAAGCCAAGTCTCTCTCAATTCTTGCCCATAAGCTTGGAAGAACAGCCTACTACATGCTGAAGCGAAAGAAGCCGTTTGATATGAATAAGTTTTTAAGTGCTTAAGGGAGGGAGCGACTAAGCCTATAGTTCAACTGTAACCGAAAGGAAAAAGCTGGATGAATACCCCATTCAAAGAACTTTGCGAGAATCTGGCAACCTTGACCAAGATGAAGGTATCTCAGCGAAATCCAGGTAAACATTGTCCTGTGATTGGATGGTCGCTCTGCTCCCGCAGTTGTACATGGTATTTGGCAAAGTGTTCTGCTCCTCCCCCGACCCAGGAAGTAACTGGTGAATGCTCCTGCATTCAACCCGACATTTGAGTGGGCGGTATGAGGGAACCGATGAGTTTCTAGGACGAGAAGGGAAACCTTCCCGGTTCATCAAGAATGAACCGTTGATCCTCGATAAGTGTTTGGTGCAGAACCTGAACTTGAAACTAAGACGGAATACAATGCTGAATACAAGAAAGCAGAATCACAATCTGCAGGGGGAAGAGTTTACCCCTTGACAAAGGTAGGCCTCATAAGTGTTGAATTAAGCGAAGCTTCTCTTTGTGTTTTCTATTAATGGCGCGTGATGAGTGTTCTTACCAGGAATTGATCAAAAAGGGCTGAACCTGTCAAGAATTGAATCGCAGAATCTGAATCCAGACCGGTTTTTTCCAGCAAGGAGATAGTAATAATCTCTTGGATGACAGTTCGGATTCCAAAGGATAAACCCCTCCGTGGCCGCTTCATGAGCACAATTAGCAGCTTATACCGAGCAAGAGTTAGCAGAGTTCTCACGGAGGCCCCCTTTGAGGCTGCAGGATGCGAACAAGTACCAGTTCTTCTCCGCAATGAGAGCAAATGTACTTCCTGGGTTCTACAACCGGTATAATGACCTCTGGCAGTTTCAACTGTTTTTTGATTGATTTCAGCTTTTCTCTGCACCGCTGATGCAGAAATCCATAGTAGCGCACCTTGCAGAATCCTTTGGGCAACACATGCTGAAGAAATCGAGCCATGAATGCAAGGACTGGCAACTTCATTGTCTTCCATTCATTGGTATCCACCGGTTGGTACTTGAATGTTACTTCACCATCAATCAGAGAGAGAATGCGGTTGTTCGTGATTGCTATACGGTAGATGTAGCGTGACAGATACTTGATTACCTCAGGTCCCTTCCCGACACGCCTGCAGTCTACAACCCAACTTTTCCTCCAGACCGCTTTTGGTACAGCATCATAAAGCCCGAGAGCTTTCATCCCATCTCTGAACTTTGCACGAAAGATTGGTGAGATTGCCTTGGCTGGCAGGAAGAACTTCTGCTTGTAAGGTGTGTAGATCCACTTGCCGTTCTTATCAATACCTCCTCCGGGAACCACATAGTGAATATGGGGGTGGTTCGACATGTTCCGCCCCCATGTGTGAAGAACACCAAGCATACCGGGCTGTGCTCCAAGTAAACGAGGATCAGCGGTAAGCTTCTTGATTGATTCAGATGATGTTTTAAATAAAAGACTGTAACATTCTTTCTGATTACTCCTGATGACTTTGCTCAGCTCATGGGGTGGGGTAAAGCCAATCAGAAAGCATGGAACGGCGGGAATGTGGGTAATCTGCTTTGCCACCCAGGTGGTGGTATCGTCATTCCCGCATTTCGGACAGTGCCGGTTACCACAGGAATGGTAACTGTACCGTTCAGTTTTTCCACAGGAGCAGGTATAGAGACTTCCACCGAGTGCTGGTGTGCGACAAGCGATGATATCATCGATCGCTCTTCTGTGGCTCGGTAGAATCCTGTCACCGTATTTACTCAGATACTCCTCTTTGTACTGGCGGAATATCTCCGCCATCTCGATCATGATTCTTCAAATCAGGGTAGTTCATTCATGATCTCATCCAGATTTACCCTGGCTTTCTCTTGTGCAATACCAGTTAGATGTGTGTAGATAGCAGTGGTTGCCGGAC
>JAGLOJ010000128.1 GCA_023139045.1 Candidatus Sabulitectum sp. | reverse complement strand
GCCAGTGCCACCGTCGAGATGTCTGTCGGATTGCTTTCGCTGCTTTGTTGCTGATTGCAGGTGTGAAGCTGATGAAGAGTTTACCCCACTTATTCTTTGATCTTCTTGCTCGAAAAGTGTAGCCAAGAAAATCAAAGCTTGTGCAGGAATATTCTCCTCGTCTGTTACCATCCTTGCAGTAGACAATCTTTGTCTTCTCTGGATGCAACTCAAGCCCAACTTCAAGCATCCGGTCGCTCAGCTTTTCTTTCAGCTCATTTACTTGAGTCTCAGTCTTACAGTGGCTGACCGCGTCATCTGCGTATCTCTCAAATGGTATCGTGGGGTATTCCCGCTCCATCCATTTGTCGAATGCGTAATGCAGAAAAAGATTCGCCAGCAGGGGACTTATGACGCCCCCTGCGGAGTACCTTTCTCCGGATAAATAACCGAGCTATCCGGCATAGAGATGGGAGCTTTCAGCCACCGCTCTATGTACATAATTGCCCATTTCTCATCCGTATGTCGTCTCACTGCCTTCATTAAGAGATCATGATCAATGTTGTCGAAGAAACCCTTAATGTCCAAGTCCAATACCCAATCGTTTCTCCAGCAATTCCCCCGCGCCTTCCCCACTGCATCCAGAGCTGATTTGCCAGGCCGATAGCCGTAAGAGTCAGAATGAAAATGCTTTTCCAATCCTGGCTCTATTCGCTGCTTTACAACCTGCTGTGCAACTCTGTCTGTCACTGTAGGAATACCCAGTGGCCTAATACCACCATCTGCTTTGGGTATCTCTACCCGAAGCACCGGCTTGGGAAAATAACTGCCGGATGACATACGATTCCAGAGCTTGTACAGATTGTTCTCTCTATCCGCATCAAACTCCTGAATCGTCTGTTCATCAACCCCGGCACAACCCTTGTTGGCTCTAACCCGCTTGTACGCTTCCCAAACCTCTCGTTTGGAAATAGTCACCATACCTCCGGCAAAGCCGGAGGCTTGTAAAAGTGTGAACCGCTCAAAGCGGTAAATTTATGAGCCGCCTAAAGGCGGCATTGATCTACCATAGTTCCAGCTGGTCAATTCGCTTATCTTCCTTTTCCTGGCGGGTTATGTATCTCCTGATCGTTTCCTCATCACGACCGACAGTTGATACAAAGTATCCTCGTGCCCAAAAACTCTGTCCCCGGAAATTCTTACGTTTACCCACATATACCCGAGCAATATGGATTGCGCTTTTCCCTTTGATAAACCCTATCACTTGTGATACAGCGTATTTTGGTGGAATAGAAATCAACATGTGGACATGATCTCCCATCATATGCCCCTCAAGTATCTTACACTCTCGTTGCTTGGCAAGGTCACGAAAAACCTCTCCCAGATATTCGCGAAGCTCGCCGTACAGAGCCTTTCTTCGATATTTCGGAATGAATACCACATGGTACTTGCATTCCCAAACCGAATGTTTTAAACTTTCTGTAACTGTCACAGTTACTCCCTTTCATTCCCGCAACGAGCGGTTCACGAAAGGGAGTCTTCATCTCAATCCCGGAATTGTCAAACTTTGTCGGTCCCCCGGCAAAGCCGGGGGGTTTCATATTTGGACTAATGGGGCTTCCACTTGTATTTCTCCCTTAACATCAGCGCGACAGGTTCCCACGTTCCACACAAAAGCCTGTATCAAGTTCGCGCCACCTTCATGCCGGAGGCCATCTGACCAGTAAACAGGTTTCCGTCAGACTT
>JAGLOJ010000127.1 GCA_023139045.1 Candidatus Sabulitectum sp. | reverse complement strand
GTGTAGATAGCAGTGGTTGCCGGACTGTTGTGACCGAGATTTATCTGGATTTGTCGCAGGTTAACACCTGATTCAAGTAAGTGGGTTGCATACGCATGGCGCAGCGAATGCACCTGTGCCTTTTTGCGAATGCCACTGGCAAGAAGGGCTTCTTTGAAGGCCATCTGTACAACCGTTATTGAGAATGGCTCATTGATCGGATCTGAGCGGTTGTAGTTGCCGTGACAACCTCGACCAACCCTGGGAAACAACCACTCTTCATTCCGGTGGATCTGCCAAAATTCACGCAGAAGTTTAAGAGTTCGTTTGGGTAATGGCACATAGCGGTCCTTACCCCCCTTGCCGTTGCGCACATGAACAACCATCCGGGCACTGTCTATGTCGCAAATCTGCAATCTGGTACCCTCACCAACACGCAATCCCAGAGAATAGATTGTTTCAAGACATGCTCGATAACGGAAGAACCTCACATTCTTCATTATGGTGATAACTTCTTTGCGAGAGAGAATTACCGGTAGCCTTTTCTCACGCGCTGGACGCACCAACCCCAGAATTGACCAATCCTTTTTCAACGTCTTTTCCCAAAAGAACTTGATGCCGCAGATTGCTATCGTACAGGTAGCCCTGGCCCACTTCTTCTCATTCTTCACATAGAGAAAGTACGTCCGAATTTCCTTCTCATCAATTTTGTCAGGTGGTTTCCCGAAGTATTCAGCAAGTTGTCTAACAGACCGAGCATAGCATTCCTGCGTTCTTGAATTCAACCCGGCGAGTTGCATATCTTCGATCATTCTCTTGTGTAGTGATGTCATGATAATCTCCCTATTTCACGGAAGTACTTGATTGCACTCCCTATAGGAAGTATGCTACAGAGGATGTATGCTGGTTTTATCTGCGCGGCACGCGCTTAGTTCAACCACTAAATGCAACAGAACTGCGGCTTCTGTACCAGCAGTCAAGTTATTGCAGTCTGCTGATTTAGGGTGTTAGCTGTACATTGGTTACACATTAGGAGATAAGAGCATAATGAATAAAGATAACCAAATTCTTGATTACTTATGGGACAACTGGGATTCCCATGATCTTACTATTGAGAAACTTATCTCATTAGCCAATGAAGCTGTATCGGAAGAAACCCAATCAGAGATTTGGCATTTGATCAGCTTGAAATCAATGAAGAATACTGCCTTGCACGCAAAACAAGCAATCGAAAGTGGTAGTGATAAGTCTTTCATTCATGACAATCTGCTCTTTGGCTATGGATTCTGTAATGATTTTAAAAGAAGAGATTTAAATCAACTTGTTTCATTCTACAATAGCCACATCGAAAGCAAACCGAATTCAATTATATCAATGCGTTGTCTTATAGAAGTTCTATCTGAAAATCGACGACATGAAGAAGCTAAAGAAAGAATTGAAGAAGCAAGACAGGTATTTTCCCATGAGCAAGATATGTGGGAAATCTATGATACTTGGATTCTGTGGTGTGAAGGTGAGAAAGATAAAGCAAAAGCCAGGTGGGAGCATCTATCAGAAAATAATCCCGATAACTACCTGATACAATTAATGATTGCAGAGAGCTACGCCAAAGCGAGTGAATATGAAACTGCTCTTGAAAAATATGAAAAAGCATTCAATGCACAGCACGACAAGAGAAAAATAGATCCATTAATTTGCCAAGTAAAAATATATGACATATTGGATAAAACTGATAAAGCCTTATTATCAGTGAGACGAATACGAGAAGTGTATTTAAATGATTATGGAATAGAAAAAGGATGCGAAGTGGATGTTTGGAAGAACAAAGAAGAAATACTAACACAAAGCTTAGAAAAAGAGCAGCTAACAATCGAATTAAGCTGACTTTTCTCGTTAGCAGGCCGTGGTAACACTGCAGCTTATTCGAAGCGTTATGCAAAGGAGAGCCAATGAATGATATGTTGATAAGACTTGCATTTGTACTCATTGCTATTATTGCTTTGAATGCTCAAGCGAATGAGTATGTTTGGGATCAGGTAAATGACTATACAACACCTGATATATATAGAGATATTGCTACGTTCTCGCCATTTGGTCAAGAATTCACTCCATCGCTCAATTGCCTGGAGATTGTAGAATTGGAAGTCAGTAATTTTATGTCTGATCCAGCTAGGTTAACTATCAATATTCGGAGCGATAGCATAACTGGTCTTCTTGTTGGTACCAGTAATACAGTTACTATTCAAGGCTACTACACAGGTAAATCAACATTTTTGTTTTTTCCAGTAGAACTTCAACCCGGAAGCAAATATATAATAGAACTCATCCGAACTGAAGGAAATGCAGGTATTGGCGGATATTCCCCAGCAGGATATCCCAGTGGTTGTGCAGTTCTATGGGGTGTACCATACGACGAAATAGATTTGTGGTTTCGCGAAGGAGTTATTAAAGAAACTGCCTTGCATAGACTGACTTGGGGATCTATAAAGACATTGTAATTCAAGAGGATGCATAACCACGGCATGAAGCATGCGCCTTCTCATTGAGTTGGCACAAGAGTAACGGCGATGGTTATGCTGATTGTTATGTAAGTAATCTGCTCTGGCTTCTCTGAACCAAAACTATTCCGGACAAATGCTCTGATGATGCTTCGCAAAGCTTGGTTGATTCCCAAAACAAATCCAACTATGCGGTGATTGAAGGCAAGAACTTTTCACTGGTACGCCCACCCCCAGCCATTGATCCGAAACTACGCTTACCGGAGTTAAATTTCCACTCTCGCCGGATATATCTTTCCAGTAAGGTGGTGAGATTGCAATTAATTCATGAATCCCAAAGCACATATTAAGACATAATGAATTCGGGCTGCTCTGCTAATTCTCCAGACAAATCCGGAGATAATTCTTAGAACCTCTACTGATTCTCAAAACAAAAAGAATCATGACGACAATTGTTTACTGGGCGGCTTATCGCCAACTGTGGAGATAATTATCCATGGGAGCTTGGATTCCGAACAAAGAATGAAACTGGACTCTCAGTTGATTCATTTATCAAGGCAAATTCCGAATGATGCCCGATCAAACCCTTGTGATTGGTAAAAATAGGCATTATCATTCTCTGGTAAACAGAGAAAGACACAAGACGACAAAAAACTGAACAATCGAATGAAGCTGACTTTTCTCGTTAGCAGGCCGTGGTAACACTGCAGCTTATTCGAAGCGTTCAGTTCATCAATAACCCCTGGTTGACTTAACAAATATTTCCGGGCAAATGCTCAGATAATGCTGCCGCAGAACCTCTGTCAATTCCCCGGACAGATCCGGACATGCTCTGATGATGCTTCGCAAAGCTTGGTTGATTCCTAAAACCGATTCAGACCATGCGGTGATTGAAGGCATGAACTATTCACTGGTACCCCCTCTCCCCGCCAGTGGTGGTATACCCCCCCCCAGCCATTGATACTAAACTACGTTTACCGGAGGGTGCAGTTGAAAAATGTGGGTA
>JAGLOJ010000126.1 GCA_023139045.1 Candidatus Sabulitectum sp. | reverse complement strand
ACCCACATTTTTCAACTGCACCCCATTTGATTGTTGTAGAAATTTTTTGCCTTTTATCAGGTTCACAGGCTACTTCTGTAATCATAGTACCCAATGGCAGATTGTACAAGGGTAATATTGTATGGGAATTTGCAGAGCTTGCGAAGCATCATCGATCATTTGCCCGGAATAGTGTTCGGATATTTGCTCGGAATTTCAGCTCGCAATGGTAATTATCTCCACTCAAGGAAATAGGCCTACCATTTCAGTGTTTATCGTCACTAATTTCTTGATCTGGAAAACACCGGGCGTGCGAAGCATCAACAGGGCATCTGTTCGGATTATAAAGAGGATTAACGAACCTGTTCAAGTCTCTACAACGTCCCGAATGATGGTTTGCGCACGTAGCAAGCAATCAATTCGATTGTTCGGCCTTCCTTTCTTCGTACGGCAGATCCTCAGGATCAACTCCGACATAGTCTGGTTCAGGATCCTGTTGAAGCTGAACTACTAGGATTGATTTCTTGCCCTGAGTGAGAGCCTTACACACCCGGTGCATGCCATCCATTACACCTCCGTCTTGCGACAAGATGATGGGATACTTCAGGTCAGTCTCGCTCATCAGTCTTGCGCGAAGAGCCACACTCCTGCAAGTTGGTACGTCACCCGCACAACCATACCAGAACGGTTCGTCAAGCTCACGGATAGTGGAGAGAGGAACCTCCTCGGGCGTGAGGTCAGAAGTCAAGTCGACCAGCTTGTCCACGTCCCAAGCGAGTAGCCCTCTATCCGATTGACGGAAATGATATTGCTTTCTCATGTCTTCCTTTGCCAAACGCCTCAAATCAGTATACAGTGTAAGCCTGTTTATTCGTAACGAAGCCGCTGTTCTACTACATTTGATTGCTGTAGAAATTTATTGCCTTTTATCAGGTTCACAGGCTACTTCTGCAATCATAGTACCCAATGGCAGATTGTACAAGGGTAATATTGTATGGAGAATTTGCAGAGCTTGCAAAGCATCATCGATCATTTACCCGGAATAGTGCTCGGGTATTTGTTCGGAATCTCAGCTTGCAATGGTAATTATCTCCACTCAAGGGAATTGGCCTACCATTTCAGTGTTTATCGTCACCATCTTTTGATCGGAGAATCACCTGGCGGGCGAAGCATCAACTGAGCATTTGTTCGGATATAAAAAGATTATCAGAGCCTGTACAAGTCTCTACAACGCTCTAAATCAGCAGACTGCAATAACTTGAGTACTGGTACAGAAGCCGCAGTTCTGTTGAATTTAGTTGTTGTAGAATTTTATTGCCTTTTATCTGGTTCACAGGCTACTTCTGTTATCATAGTACCCAATGGCAGATAGTACAAGGGTAATATTGTATGAAGAATTTGCAGATCTGGCGAAGCATCATCGAGCATTTGCCCGGAATACTGCTCGGATATTTGTTCGGAATTTCAGCTCCCAAGGGTAATTATCTTCACTCAGGGGAATTGGCTTACCATATAAATAATTATCGTCAACTCTGCTCTATTACCGCAAAATCCGGTTGTTCTCTCTGTAACTACAAGATGTGGAGTCGGTTGCTATGTTTTTTTATACGCACTGGCTAGGTATATAATAGGTCATACGCATTGAAATGCGCTAGATGTGTGCCCAAATACATAGCATTATTGATAATGCCTATTGACATTTGCCTTGTGCAGCCTTAGTATAGGTGTATAATTGAAAGGCTGTTGAACCATAAAAAATGAAG
>JAGLOJ010000125.1 GCA_023139045.1 Candidatus Sabulitectum sp. | reverse complement strand
GGCTGCACAAGGTAAATGTCAATAGTCATTATCCATAATGCTATGTATTTGGGTACACATCTAGCGCATTTCTAGGCGCATGGCCTATTATATACCTAGCCAGTGCGTATAAAAAACATAGCAACCGACTCCACATCTTGTAGTTACAGAGAGGACAACCGGATTTTGCGGTAATAGCAACCATGTACCTCGGAAGGATTGGAATGGGGTAATCGCCACAGAAAGGAAAAGGAACGGATTAAATCGACTCCTGGTCTTAAAGAGAAATGGGATTTCTGGATACTATTGTCTGATTCTTGTGAAGAAGTCGATTCACCCACTTTGCATGCTATGCAATCGAGAGCTTACGATACATGGAGTGAAATCATCTTTGAGAGACTTCAAGCTAAGCTATTTCCTGAATTATGGAAACTGAAAGAAGAATGGAATAGCCGATTTTATTTGAATATTCTTCAAGCAATTCAAGAATATTCTGCAAGCAAAATAGCTATTACTGTAGGACTCAAACATAAACACTGGCTAATCAATAAGTTAATAAAGCTGGACAATGTTGATGTTGAATACATTGAAGATAGCATTATGTAAGTATATTGGGTGGTTAACAACTGAATCAACCAGAAACAGCGGTGATGTTCTTGGCTTCGTGAATACTGTTCTGGTTATTCAGAGCGTTATGTAAGTAATCTGCATCGGGCTTCCCCAAGGCGAATAATCCGGGCAAATGCTCAGCTGATACTTCGTACGCTCTGTTAATTCCCCGGACAGATCCGAACAATGCTCTGATGATGCTTCGCAATGCTTGGTTGATTCCCAAGACAAATTCAGACTATGCTGTGCTTGAAACCATGAACTGTTTACTGGTACCCCCTCCCCTCGCCAGGTGCATAATCCGAACCAAACTTGCCACCGATTCCGGGCAAACTTGCAGGGTAAAGTTTCCTCTCTCGCCGATCGAACATTTACAAACTCGCCGGAGTTATCTTTCCAGTGGTGTCAGTGATATTTCGATTAATTCATGAATCCCCAAGCGCATATTAAGACATAAGGATTTCGGGACGCTCTGCTAATTCCCCGAGCAAATCCAGACAGGGATTTTTAGAACCTTTGCTGATTCTCAAAACAAAAAGAATCATAACGACAATTGTCTACTGGGCGGCCTATTGCCAACTGTGAAGATAATTATCCTTGAGAGCTTGGATTCCGAACAAAGAATCAAACTGAAACCCTTGCTGATTCATATATATCAAGGCAAATCCGGAATGATCTCATAGCAAGCCCTTGTGATTGATAAAATTGGGCATTATCATTCTCTGGTAAACTAGAATAGATGCAAGACGACAAAATACATAACAATGGCATGAGCTTGTCGCAGTCGCTTGTGTGCCAACTAGTTACGGTTACAACTGTGCAAGTTATGCCAGGCGTTAGACAGAAAGGAAATGGAGGATGGATGTTCTATTACGTTGGATTAACAGATGATCCCCAGGGAAGAAAAGGGGAAATTGAAAATCCTCTAGAATGGGGAACCAAGGAATTCGATTCCGAAGCTGCCGCTAAATCATGGAAAACAAAGTACCTAGCGCAGTCTGGCTATGTAGAAGACAAACCCGGATCTACTGGGCTCTTCGGATACTGGTACAAAGTTGATACGAATCTCTTTCCGTGTCCTGACTGTAAAAAGCTCGTATCATCTAATGCAAGTTCATGCCCTAATTGTGGAAAAGTTCTATCCGTACCGGTAAAGAAGAAAAAAGGAACAAGTGGTTGTGCCAAGTTTGCTCTCTTTGCAATACTTGCATTTATTATTCTGGGGCTTGTCGGTAGTTTGACAGGCGACCGTTCATCAAGTTCTAGCAGATCGTCCACTACGGCCAACCGCTCCACCACTACTACTACCACTACTCCTATCGATAATCGTACAATAGGGCAGCGCAATGCTTCTAATTCAGCAGACAATTACCTAGACTACAGTGCGTTTTCTAGGCAGGGCTTGATCGATCAACTTGAGTACGAAGGTTACTCACGAGCTGATGCTGTCTATGCAGTTGATAATTGCGGGGCTAATTGGAATCAACAGGCAGCTCTATCAGCACAACAATACTTAGACTACTCTAGCTTCTCAAGGCAAGGCCTGATAGATCAACTTGAATACGAGGGCTTCACACACAGTCAAGCGGTATATGGTGTGGATGCTGTTGGCTACTAGCCCAGTCATGATAATAGAAGCCGTTAAGGCATGGTGGAACAACAAAGGATTTTTCATTACTACTGAACTACACGCAGACCGGTAAGGGCAGAGAGATGAGAGCTACTGCGCTGGTTTTGGAGAATATTAAACAGAGAAAACTGGAGAATGAATGACCTGGAAATCTGAATCAGGAAAAGATTACAAGCTCTGTCTCCTTGATACTAATGTCATTAGCGAGGTTGTGAAGAATCCTGAGGTAGAAGGTATAGGTTTCGCAAAGTTATTTCCACCCGATAGTTACGCTCCATGCATCTCATTCTTCAGTTTACTTGAACTGAAGCGACGAACAGACCTCTTCCAGAAATTCGTCTCGTTCTTTAGCAAGTACCCTTGTTTCTTGCTAAAACCCCAAAAGTTGATTCTTGATGAGGAAAGAAAGGCGAGAGGGGATGTATCTCTTGTTCAACCTTTGCAAAACGCATTCTCTTTTCTCGGATCAGAACCCTCCTTTGATATTAAGTACTTCATGGATGAGATGTTCTCTCTTGAATTCTTTGATGACTTGGCTAGGAACTGGAGAAGTGAAGAAATAGAAATACTAAACGGATGGCTGGCTAACAAAGAAAACTTCGAAGCGAGCAAATCTAGCCCGAACTCTGAAGATGCTGAAGAATACCTTTCTCAGGCTGGCATTCAGAGTCTTATCAACTCTGATCTGGACTGGGCAGGTCAAGAAATTCAGGCTGGCAGAATACTGAATATTAATCATTTTCCGTCATTAAGGTTCTTTCTCTACTCTCAATACTATCGACTGTATGATCCCTACTGGAAAGCGAAACCAAAAGAAGTCACAGATGTGCTGATCTATTCGGTAGCACCTTACATGGATGTAGTGATTGCGGAAAGATACCAAGCAGAAGTGTTTAGGAAAACACAGGCGAGAATTCCCGAGCTTGCCGACACTGAGGTATACATTTTAAGAGACCTGCGCGTGAAGGCAGAAACAGATGTCTAACCACTGAATGAACCAGCCACAAGCGCTTTGGTATTGGCTTCGCTGATACTTGTGCAGGTTATTCAGGACGTTATGCACTAGCGATTCAAAGGAGTACACATGCAGAAGTATCTAGTAGAAATCTTGGAATGCCCTAAATGCCACGGCAGACTAGATTGGAATGTCACGGATCAGACAACTGACAGAATTGAGACAGCACAGATTCAATGTACTCATTGTTCCGGTTCCTATTCAGTTCAAGATGGAATTGGCGTATTCCTGACTACGGATTTAAAGCGAAATGATCTTTGGGAACAGGTAGACGGGTTGGAACAGCACTTGAAACAGAACCCGGGACTTGAAGAAAGACTCATGGATGTACCTCTCGATACGCTCGGACCTGTTGATCAATATTATAGAGGTAGACTACACAAAACTCGAGGCGAAATCGAAGCAGCAAAAGCTGCTTTTTCCGTTTCCCATGAGGCGATGTTTTCTGCGGAGACAAACAGATGTATTGACAGCCAAATGGACTACTTAATCAATGAAGTCTCACAATCCGACAGCCCCATTGTAGATCTCGCTTCGGGAGAGTGTACACTAGTACCCCGTCAGCGAATTT
>JAGLOJ010000124.1 GCA_023139045.1 Candidatus Sabulitectum sp. | reverse complement strand
TCAGATGCAAGCTTTTTGATGGATCTGGAAGAGGCTTTGAACAGTAACCCGTAGCAATCCTTCTGATTGCTCCTGATGATTCTGTTCAGCTCATGCGGTACAGTAAAGGTTAACAGGAAACACGGTACTGCTGGAATCCGTGCTGACTGCTTCGCAACCCATCGGGTTGCATCATCATTGCCACACTTGGGACAATGCCGGTTGCCGCAGGAATGATAGCTGTAGTGGCTCTTGCCGCAGGAAGGACAAGTGTAAAGATTTCCACCGAGAACGGGTGTACGGCAATGGTATATCTTTATATGCAATAGGTTTTTTATCCCAATCTCTTAGCTCTTTTGGTGGATTCTTGAAAAACCAACATCCTCTTACATTATCAAGTTTATACCTTTTTTGTCTTTCTATGGTCTTATCGTATGAGAGTGGTGACCATTGAACTTGAAAAGCAATTCTATTTTTACCCTCTGATGCTAAAACATCAGCAGTCCAGCAGTCCACTCATTTTCATCATGCTCTGAAACAGCATCCCATCCAGCTTCTCTACATCCTAATAAAATTTGACTTTTAATAAAAAGCAATTGTGGAGATTCAGTCTTATAGCCGTCTGGAACTTCTCCTTTTTTATGAACAAAATGTTGCAATCCATTTTTGCTAGTTCTTAAATATCCCTTCTTATTTGTTTGAGATATTATTACATCTAATGAATCCTGTTTTATTCTATCCTTTAGCTCAATCCATTCATTTGACATTAAATAAGTGGAAATTATTTCAATATTTTCAATAAATGCTCTTAATGGCATATCATATTTTTTTCTGTAATCTGATTGCAAATCGCTCTCTAAAATTAAGCCCAACGGACATGTGTCGTTATTTATACCATACTGTTTATCCAATTCGTTTCCTTATATACTTCATTAATTACATCTAAATCCGCTTGGTTTCGTCTTCCCCATTCAGTATAAACCCTCATTAATTTTTTTAAGTTTCTAAGTTTTTGAAAATCATAAATAGGAGCTTGTAAAAGTTTGTCATAACTTGTTAAACAAAAAGTTTCCAAATTAATGAAGGGCATAATACTATCAATATCAGAGAAGTTAGGACAAGTGAGCATTACAATCCTTTTTACTAATTCGATATTTTTCAGTTTAGGAAATGATGTAATATGACTATTATAATTTATAGTAATATCCTCTATAAAATTTAACTTACCAATAAATGAATGGTCTGTTAGACGTGAACAACCGTGTAAATTTAATATTCTTAAATTAGGAAACTTTTCAGCAAGTATTTTCTCTGATTTTAAGGTAGAGCCAACACGCAATACTTCTAAACTATCATTCTTTTCAACTAAACTTAAATCAATAGCTCTAATGTCTAGCTTTTTAAGATTTTTTTGTTGATTAACAAATTTATATTGTCCCTTATTTTCAATTCCATCAAATTTTAATATTTCTAAACCGTTGATATGTTCAATATCCTTAAAAGATATTCTTTCTCTGGTAAAACGTAAAACTGACAATTTTTTAAGATTTTGAAAATCGCTTAAAAAGGATAAATTTTTAATTCCACAGCCATACGGCAAAGTAAGTTTAACATCTGTAAAGTTTTTTAAATATTCAAAATTCTTTACCACTTCACTATTTTCAAAATCAATATATATCGGGATATTATTATAGGAATCATTTATGATATTCAATAAGTCCTTATCTGTTACATCTTCTATAATAAATAGATTGTTGTCTAACTCATTTACAAGCAATTCGGCAATGGACTTGTTTTTTATTTTATGTAATTCTATTCGATTCATTTTATTCTCCAATGACACATAACGATTGTGTAAATTCTATTGTGTTTATTCCTCCGAATTGGTTGGCTAAACACAATTGTGTATTTTTCCTTTTTATCATTCTACTTCTCCAAATCTCAATGTATAACGCTCTAAATCAGCAGACAGCAATACACGGGTAAATGGTATTATAGCTGCTGTTCTGCTGCATTTTGTTGTTAGCATTTTTATAAGTCGAGATTGATACTTTCCGAGGACACAACACGAGACATTAATATTTTTAAATCATTTGCTGAAAAGTGATCTAGTTCAGTTTGAATAAAATTAATTATACCTGGTATGTTTGCATCTGATTTTACAAAAATATATTTAATATCATTTGGTGTTATTTGTAATCCCCCATTGTCTTTTGCGATTTCATTTAATTGTGACAGCGTTGTTGAATTTGCATACTCCTCTTTATTGATCCATTGGCGTATTGCTTGATCTCTAGGAACATATCTCCATTCATTCTCTTGATAAAATTCTTTTGGAGTAGGTATAGCTCCAACTAATATATTTCCCTCTATGGGCTTGATATACGAAATAATTGATTTCAAATCCACTTTACTTCCAATATAATAACCATCAATGGCCTTTACATCGTTCGTGCATAAACGATATAGTGCCGCAGTAACCGGAGATGATTGTGTAAGGTAAATTAATGGGCAGAGATCGTTGGATACTCCCCATTGCTTAGTTAATCCCAGTCCATATTCACCATAAAACCCTACATGTTCTTCAATCCTGGTTAATGGAATGTCGCAGAAACATACCATAGGATAACCGATAAAGCCCATTTCGGAGTTATACCAGTTAAAATCTTCTAGACTGTAATGTGGCCAAAAACCATTTTTTAAGATACTTTTCAAAGCATCTATGTTTTTGGTAAAATGGAAAAGGGTATGTGATCTTGGTTTCATATGTGTCTCCTATTGCTAACGCTTGGGCTTAGCAGATTGTAAAAGAGACTACTCGCACACTGGGAAAATTCTGCTACAGTCCATTGTTCAACTTCTTGTCGTCTTATGTTTTGTCTCGTTACCACAAGAATGATAATGGTCAATACTTTAAATCACAAGGGGCTTTAGGGATAAATTTGTTTGTTCGGATTATATGACCGGAAATTTTCTTTTATACACTTGACGACGGTAATGATACCACATATGGTACTGCTGGAGGTGGTGATATTAAAACAGTACTGGATACGAATGTCTTGTTTGCAGGGCTCTATTCAGTCCGGGGAGCATCATTCCAAGTGTTAAAAGCACTTTCTCAGAAAAAGATTCGCCCGGTGTTATCGGTTCCTTTGCTGTTTGAATATGAAGATGTGCTGAAGAGGAATAGTCGGAAACTGGGTATTACTCATGAAGATATTGATTCGTTTTTAGATAATGTGTGCAAACTGTGCACATTCCATGAAATACATTATCTATGGCGTCCATTCTTGCGTGACCCCAAAGATGACTTGAATTGGCAATCGCGGCACAAGCTAATACGATCACAACTTTCAACACAAAGGATTTCAAGGGAGTTGAACAGCTTGGAATAAGAATACAAAGTCCCAAGCAGTTGCTGGAGGAAATACAATGGGAGCTTTAAGCCTGAGATTACCGGAATCAATACATCGCCACATTAGAGAGATAGCAAAAGTAGAAGGTGTATCCATCAACCAGTTGATATCCTCTGCAATTGCTGAGAAAATATCTGCAATCATGACCGAAGAGTATTTGGAGAAAAGGGCAAAAAGAGCAGATATAAATAAAATGAAAGCTATCTTGAATAATGTTGCGGATCGTGAACCAATCCTTGGTGATGAACTATAGGATTTGTGTGAACCCGCCATAAATGCTTGTGAGTGGGCTTCACCGATTGATCAGCGTCTGATTAGAGTGCGATCTCAAGACTGGAAGTCTTTGGGTTATTACATCGACAATATCTGGATGCACTTGGCATAGGTTACTCCTGATGAGTCCTATATCAGCATCCTCGCAGTAATGCGTTAATAGGTAAATATATACACCTATTCCTTCAGCGCCCTGAGTAATTCTATCTAGAATAACTCCTCGAACTACATCCTTAGGATACCCACGAAATTTACTCACGCAGCTTAACTCAACGAACTTAAAACCAATTAAGACATCCAATTCATGTTCCACCAAGAATTTAGTCCACTTTCTATTCCCAGTCTCCTCTAAAAATTCACGGGCAAATAGAATTGTAGACTTCAGCTGTTCGTTTTTATCTGAGTATTCCTGGTTCGCAATCACCTCAATAAACTCAATTGCTCTCGACGAATCAAACTGGATAACGGCATGAGAGTCAGACCACAAGGACAGATCACCTTCGCCAGAGTGGAGATAGATATCTAGATGCTCTCTTGCAACTTCGAGCAGAGCATCAAGTATCACATCATCCTTGAGCTGGTTTGCTAGTCTTGTGCTTATGCGCATTGAGTTCCCGTGTAGCCCTTCACGAAACACAAGAGCATCAGTTAACAGATACTTAGCTCTAGTACCCCGTCATTGTTGTATTGTCGGGTAGAGTTTCTTCAGTTTAATTCTGGCATCCTTTGTTGTGAATCTCCAGTTCATTGGTCCCGCGATAGAATTCCGTTTCTCCTGCCAGGCAGCAACTTCTTTCTTGAATGTCTCTTGATCAGGTATCCTTCTGTTTAGGCATTGCTTTCCGAGAACACTCAGTTCAATCTCAGCCATGTTCAGCCAACTACCATGCTTTGGGGTATAGTGGAATTCGACCCGGTCGAGTATACGGCGAGCTTCTTCCGGGGGAAAGGCTTTGTAAAGAGATGCGCCATTATGTGTATTCAAGTTGTCCATGACCACAATGATCTTTTCAGCATCAGGGTATTTAACATCAGCCAGATCTTTGATTTGAAAAGCCCAGTCAAGAGCCTTTCTGGTATGTGTTATATCCGTATAGCGCTTGGCGGCCAATGGTTCAAAAAACATGAATATGTTGCTGGTTCCATTACGCTCGTATTCTGTATCATACCGCTCTGATCTCCCGGGACGTGCAGGAATTGGTCGTCGAACCTCTTTGAGCATTTGTTTGCTGCTCTCATCCATGCAGACTAATGGATAATCCGGATCATAAGGTCGATGATAAAGCTCCAGAATGTTTTCCATAGCACAAACGAAAGCGGCATTCTCTAAGGGAGGGATGCACCACTCTTTTCTCTGCCAGGGCTTAGTTTCGTTTTTTTTAGAACCTGACGAACGGTTTCGTATGAAAGCTCATCGACGTAATCGAGTTCAACCATTTTATCCGCGAGCATTCGCAGTGTCCAGCGTACCGAGCCTTCAGGGGGACTTGAGCAAACCAATGTAACCAGTTGCGCTTCCTGTACTCCATCAAGCTTGCGCTTACGCGCTTTGCCCCTGGCACGTATCAGGCAATTTTCAAATCCCAGTCTGCAAAGACGTTCCCTAAGTCTTTCCACTGTTCTGACACTTACCCCAAGTTCCTGAACAATCTGTTCATCCTTCAAACCTGGACCGTCTTTGCCTATATCAGCCTTAAGAAGTATTTGAGCACCCCGGCGCTTATAGGCGGCGACTTTACCCTTTCTAACCAAATCAATAAGGTTTTGTCGTTCTTCAACACTTAATCGAACAATGTGCTTTTTCATTCTTTCACCGCTTTCTCAACTTTACGACTCATTTTCAAAACAGTCAATGACTCAACCTCCCACTCAACTGTTTCACCTTTCTTGAAGTTCATGGCTTCAGCGAGAGCATTGGGGAAATTTACATACCACTGGTTTCCTTTTTTCCGAGAGATCAGCTGAATTTTAGTCGGGTAACCCATTATTGTCTCCTTTCGTGAAACTATGGACATCCATAGATTACTATACAAAAAAAAGAGACACAAGTCAATGCCTTTACGGCTGTTACTTTAAATGGAGGAAGGTTGATTCTCCGAATTACTACTGGAAATTACGGCGAAGTGATTGGACCTCTGTTTGAGATATTTGTTGCTGCAAGATAGCCTGTAGACCCGTCTATATAATGCTGACGGTGTACTAGTGTCAGATTCAAGAATGTCATGTACTATGCCAAAGGCATGCTCTTCTTGCGAGTCAATAAGGTAAGTAAGAATTCTACCAAGCATCTGCCCCTTAGAGCGCTTTGCAAGCGCATTCCAAGCGGTTTGCCCTCCGATCTCTCCAATAGCATTTATAAGATCATATTCATTATTCATCTTATTATCGTCATCTGTGTACTTGAGTGGTTTTTTTTCCAACATAGGTATAAGATAATCGAGCGCAGGTTCGTACTGAAAGCGTCCTAAGGCAATAATTGCATAGTACAAAGAAAGCTGATTCAATCTAGGCAAATACGTATAAATCTTCGGTGCAGATCGAATTGACCTAAGCTCTTTCAGCCCAATACAAGCTGAGTCAAACAGATCTTCATCATCCAGAGAATTAATGAGTAGTTCCTCAATCCTCTCGCTATGAACATTCCCCGCCGCTCGTAGTATTAGTTTCTTTGCCTCTAGTGAAGTAACCTTATCGAACAATTCCAGAATAGTATCTACGTCTGACATGACCACAATATTTCGTATCATTTCCGCTCGAACAATTAACGTCTTTCTTCTGCGCTGAGCAATTGCGTCAGCGTAAGGGTCCATTAGGTCAGGATTCTGAAGTGTACTGGCAAATTCAATACCAAAGCTTACATCATTCCAATTCTTACTCCGCAGTGCTTGCTTGATTAATTCTAGAATGGCATCGTGCGGGAAGAGAGAGATATCACTTTGCTTTGGAACAAGTCTGTACCATAAAGTACTCCTTTTATAATCATTGCCCTCTTTTTCCGGATCAATCTCATCAAGATCCCTGTAGTAGTAGTCCCTTGATTTCAGATATATTTTCATTGCTTGCTCAGTATTGATATGGATCAGAGCTCTATGCTCGTACAATTGAAGTAGATCAACTTGTGCTTTACCCTCAAGTTGCACAACCAATCTTGGATCCCTAAGGAGAGATAGAATAGTTGTAAATCTTGCTTCTGCTTGTGTTCCATTCTCGGCTTTCAGAAGGCCTTCAAAAGCGTAATCAGCAAGCGTATTTCTGAATACGTCTGACAAATGTTCAAGTGAATGGACAAAATCCGGATCATATAGAGCAATATCAGAAGACGCAAAAAAACCATGATGTTGTGCCACGATACCTACTGCTTCTGGTATTTCAAGAACCATAAAAAGATCTATCGCATCCTGATAGAATAAGCTTCTTTCATTTTGATTAAGATTGTTGTACCAATCTACAGCAATCTGCTTTGCTTCACCAGTTTGGAGTGTTCTGAATATTCTCACTCCAGTTTGTCTATCGGATGGGTATTTACTATTTAATAGTGACTTAGCTTGCGCATGAAGTTCCTGTGTAACATGAACATCAAGCATCTCCGGTTTGAATTTATCAACTAGTGAAGGTTGTAGTTTCACAAATTGCAAAATTAACTCACTATCCAGCATAGAAGCAAACTGGGCAACAGAAGCTCTTCCTGGAAGTCCAGATATTTCATGCACTTTTTGCTCATTGGAAAGAGTTGTATCTGTAGTGATTTGATAAGCAACAAAGAACTCACACAGCAATGCATGACAAAATAGTATTCTACTATCGTTATAGACGAGCAATCCGCATTGTATAGCTCGTTGGAGAAGTGTTCTTTCATCACTCATGCCTAAACGTAAAAGGGAATGTTCACGTAGCGTCCCCAAGTCTGCTCCTTGCGCGCCACTAATTGCTTGGTTTGCAACAATCCCAATGGCTTTATATATGTCTAGTATAGAAAGTTTTCTGTTGCTCGGGAGACGCTTTAAGATATCTTTTACAAAGAACTCAGCAAAACCCTTGATAAGTTCCGTACTGCTGCCTAGTGTAACATCCATTCCGCTTATTTGGAATATCAGCTTTAGGAAGAACGGGTTACCGTAGAGGTCCAGCGGTAGAATTTGCTTAATATTGACGCCCCCGACAAATCAATCCTTCACACAACTTGTCTTGCCGGTCTGAGTACCAACCAAGCTGCGTTTATTTTGCTGCAACCAAT
>JAGLOJ010000123.1 GCA_023139045.1 Candidatus Sabulitectum sp. | reverse complement strand
AGATCAACAGGGCTATCAGCATAATGAAGCAGAGTACCTCAATGCGTTCCGGGTTCTTAAGAAACACACTGTTCATAATCGTTGGATTCTTTATGAAACTGAAGTCTCTCTCAATCCCGTGCTGCTCCTTGTAAGCGGCAAGTACTTCTGCTGGCGAATGAGACATTTCTCCTATTACAGGTGTATTGGTCAGGAGTACAAAGCAGCCTGATTCTTCACGAGCCTGTTCAACCTTTTCAGTGTTTTCATTCACTGTTCCATCTAGTAAATACTTTATTGATCCTATCTTGCGTTTCGTTGGATCCTTGGGAGGCTTTCCCTTCCCATAAGTTATCTTTTCCTCTATTTCAACCGAAAGAGAATGATACATAGAATGACTACTGGCTAACCTTTCAGCAGCAGCTTCGGCATCCGCTCTGCAAAAATACTCTGTCTTGCAGGCTTTCTTCAAACTGTCGGTAACTTCCTTAACTGAATCGGCAAGTCTGTGATCAAGACGCTTCTGCCTGCGTTTATCATGAGCCGAGGAATGCACGACAATGGCTCTGTATTCTCTTCCGTACAGAGTTACTGTCGTCTCATATAGTTTGTACTCTGCCAGAGGGCGAGACTGTTTGGGAGACTCTTTGGGCGGTACCTTCTCCCAGCCATCCTTATCTCTGACGGCTCTGCTGACCGCGAGGTCAGCTTCTTTGTAATTGAATGGCAATCTCGTAATGAAAAGACTATTCCAAAGAGCCTCAAGATTGTATTCTGTAACCATTGCTGAATCTGCAGTATAGACAAAAGCACCATCTCCGATCCCATGTTTGGCAAGATGATTGCTCATACGGGTAAGCATTTTGTGATTGAGCTTTTTGTCTGAAGAGTTCCCATCAACGGCACTACCAAGTATAGGAATGTTTTGATGAACACACAGCAGCTCAACCATGAACTGCTTCAGATCCGGTCGCTTATCCTTGCTCATGCCGTAGGTGATTGAAGGACCACCCGTGTCCTCTGCAACATCGTATTCACC
>JAGLOJ010000122.1 GCA_023139045.1 Candidatus Sabulitectum sp. | reverse complement strand
CCCGGCGGTTCCGGGGAAACAAAAAACACCCGCTTCTTTCGAAGCGGGTGCCGTGTTGCATGGGGGGAGAACTATTTGAAGGTGGCTTCGGCCGCGATGGAGATCTTCACTTCGTCGCCGATCATGGCGGCGGGGGAGTGGGTGATGCCGAGGTCGCGGCGGTTGAGGGTGGTGTTGCATTCAATGCCGATGCGCTTCATGCCGTAGGGATCGTCAATCGGACCTGTGATGGTGACCGGCACGACGACCACGCGGTCGATACCCAGCACGTTCAGGTTTCCGGTGACCTCGAAGGTGTTGTTGCCCGTCTTTTTGACGGAGGTGCTTTTAAACGTCATCTTCGGGAATTTGGCCACGTTGAAAAAATCCTTGTTCTTCAGGTGGTCGTCGCGCTTTTCGTTGTTGGTATCGATGCTGGCGATCTCGATCGTACCCTCGACCGACTTCAGCGTTTGGGTGGCGATGTCGTAGTCGAGCGTACCTTGGAACGTGTTGAACGTGCCCTTCGTGTTGCTCACCATCATGTGCTTTATGGAAAAACCGACTTCCGCATGGCTGGCATCGACCGTGAAAGTCTCCGCTTGGACTGCGGCGGCTAGGGACAGGCTAATCAATCCAATCAGTACTTTGTTCATCGTGGCATCTCCTTAATGGTCGGCAATGCAATATACGACAAAATCAGTCCTGTAAGCGTTCAAACTAATAAGTGATCAATGCGTGGACGGGGTAACCCTCCAGTTTTTCCCGACCATTGAGAAAGGCGAGTTCGATCAGGAAATCGAGTTCCACAATGTTGGCGTCAAAATTGTTTTGGATCAGTTCGACGGTGGCGGCGACAGTTCCTCCGGTGGCGAGCACGTCGTCGACGATGAGGATTTTCTGGCCGGGTTCGAAGGCATCGGTGTGGATTTCGACGGCGTCGGTTCCATATTCGAGGTCGTAGGTCTGGCGGTGGACGGCGTGGGGCAGTTTGCCGGGCTTGCGCACCAGGCAGGTACCGGTGCCCAAGGCGTAGGCGAGGGCGGAGGCAAAGACGAAGCCGCGTGCCTCGATCCCGACGACTCGGTCGATCCCGCTGCCCGTGTGCCGCGCTGCGAAGGCATCGATGGCCTGCCGGAACAGATCGCCGTCGGCCAGCAACGGGGTGATGTCCTTGAACTGGATGCCCGGCTTGGGAAAGTCGGGGATGGTGCGGATGGCGGTTTGCTAAAGTGTAAATCAAACTGTCCGTTTTTTTCTTCACGCCTCATACCGCTATCTCCTTAATGAACCGCTCTTCTGCGGTTTCAAAATCCAATATCTTTCGGGGGTAGTTATTCATCCAGTCCTCTATGGCCTGAATTTGCTTTTTTGTGAATTTCGATATATCGCACCCCTTGGGAATAAAACGCCGGATGATTCGGTTGGCGTTCTCGTTGCTTCCCCGCTCCCAGGAAGAGTAGGGATGCGCGTAGTAAACATGCGTGCGCTTTCCTCCGAATACGGACTTCTCGAAAGCTTCGCAATCGAGAAATTCACTTCCGTTGTCCGCTGTGATGGATTTGAAGATGACTCGGAAGCCCTCTTTGCCCATCTGGCGTTCCATGCCATTAAGGGCACGGATAACCGAGGCCTGACTTCTGTCTTTCAGCTTTCGAATGAACTCCTTACGTGTTTTTCGTTCCGTAAGAGTGAGGAGCACGGCGGCCCCTTTTTTCTTCCCGCCAACCACAAGATCGATCTCCCAGTGCCCCACTTCCTGCCGTTCATTAATAATTTCCGGGCGGTTTTCAATGCTGTGATCGGGGGGAACTGCGCGCTTGCGTTTGCGGTGCAGGGTTCGGCGCTTCTGTTTGCGCTTGCCCTTTTCCCAAAGCGATTCGTTGCTCACGCCAGGTATTTTGCCTTGATCAATGAGGTTGTAGATCGTCTTTGCGCAAACGGAGTATTCAAGGCCGTCCTTCTTCATTCTGGCGGCAACCACCCCCGGAGACTCCTTTTGTTCAACGATGCAGTGATAAAGATGCTCTGGCAGACGGCTGTCGATCACGGCCAGCGTGCCTCTTGAACGCATCTTCGCTTCATAGGTCGTCTGCCCTCGATCCGCGCTATAGCGTTCCTCCGCGCGGTATTTGCTGATCCGGTGAGTCACCCAGCCCTGCCGAATTTCTCGTCGGATCGTGCGCGCAGGGCGCCCCAGACGCTGGCCTATGTCTTTCGACAAAAGCCCTTCTCGCTGCAACGTTTCGATTTGGATGCGCTCTTCCCACTTCAAATGCTTGCCCTTTCGTGTCTGGTTGATACCTTCAGTTTGCCTCATGCCGATGCTCCTTTGCTTTGTTTTGGTTGATGGAGAAAAGGGTCATTATGGCATGAGGCTCTTCGTTCTCCAATTTCGGACAGTTTGATTTACACTCTAGC
>JAGLOJ010000121.1 GCA_023139045.1 Candidatus Sabulitectum sp. | reverse complement strand
TTAGGGTTTGCTGATAAAGTCAACTTAGCAAACCAAATAATTCCCCATTATTATTTTAAAATCATTTCGTGGTTCAAACATTTCGTATAATTGCTCAAATAATAGCGTTACAAGTGTTATAAATATATTTACAACCTTTAAAATTGAACAAAAAATAGAATGTTTTTCATAATGTATTAGGTTCATTATGAAGAATATACACGCAACCCAGCTTTCTGATGTATCCTTTAGTTTTGCTCGGATTTCATTAAGGTTATATCCATTTTTTCCTTGCCCAAACTTGCCCTCAATATGATTTCTTTCAGCGGCTTCTTTTCTCCGTTTTCTTTTCTGATAGTATGCCTCTTGTTGCTTTTCTTTCCTACGCCCCAATGGCGATGCTGTTATTCTAATATTCCTTTCTTTAAGCCATCGCCTATTTTCTCTTGTTGCATAAATTTTATCTACTTGTACCAACTCCGGATAATGCCCGTGTAGTTCTCTATATGCTTCAACCTGTTTGATTAAATCGCTTCCTTCATGATAAGCATCCCAACTAAGTGTATTTATTCGGGCAAAACCTTTGTCAAGACTGGCCCCTAATTTTGAGCCAAACTCTATTTGATTCTTTGTTTTCCCTCTTGGTATTGGCCTAACATGAGGCTGAAAAATACTCACAATCCTATCAGGGCAGCTATGAGTTTTTGTGCCATACATATACTTTTGTTGTGCATAAGCTGTACAAACAATCCACAACATACGCTGTTCTGAATGCTTTAAAGGAAAGCGAGTTCCTTTTAACTCAAAAATATCTAACAAATTATTTATGTGTTTGATATCACGGTTTACACATTCCAGTAATTTACGTGTCATTTTTCGGTGCGTTGACTTGGATTTCTTTTTTTTCTTCGAGTACCCCAAATAAGCTTTATCTATTTTTCTTCGATAAGTTCTTGGTTTTACCCCCTTTTTATCATTCAACTCATACAGTTTATCTATAATCTTTTCGCATTGTTTACGGCTTTGATTTAAAATACCATTATCTGTTGGATAGGTAATATATTGATCAGCAACAGTTGCATCAGCCTGCATTTTTCCTTTATTTTTCGGGGTATTGTTGTTTTTATTTTTATGCTTTTCATTGTGTTTTTTGTCTTCTTGCCCACTAAATGATTTTATCAATTCTACGTTAAGTGAATCGAAAATATCAGCGCCAACTCGTTTTCTTATATCTACAAAGAGGGAAGGGTCAAAAACAGGGGTTGGTGTGAATTCTTTCAAACCTACAAAAAACTGCATATAGATATTTTCTTGAATCGCAGCTATAACACCTCTATCATCAAGTTTCTCAATGTGTTTTATGATTAATGCCCCTAGAACAACACGTGGAGAAATGCCTGGACGGCCAAAACCAATATTCATCATTGACATGTAGGCAGTAGCGAATTTGTCCCACGGAATTATTTCACTCAACATAACCCACCGATTATCAGAAAGTAAGGATGTTTGGAAAGGAGTTTTGAATTCTTCGATTGTTAGCTGATGTTCTGAGTTATACTGTATCATAATGCAAACATTTTGTGATTAAATTACATTTTTATTTGCATTTAGACTATTGATTCATGCAATAATTATCAACATATATGGTTGATAATTATTATATTATATGTATAATAATACTTTATCAGCAAACCCTA
>JAGLOJ010000120.1 GCA_023139045.1 Candidatus Sabulitectum sp. | reverse complement strand
GGATTGATTTGTCGGAGGCGTCATGGTTAGGTTCCTGAATTCAGCGAAATTCTGCAAGTAGCCAGAGAATTCCAGGATAACTATAACAGCTCTTGAGAAACTTACCGCTGTCTCTAGTTGATATTGTGTGTACGCCGTACCTGATACTATTCAAACTCAGTAGAAGAAGTTCTACTGACACCCCGCAGTAGACACTTTTGGAACTCTCTCAACTGTTCAATCAGTTCCCGGATTCTTAGCTGACCCTGAAATCAGGAGAATGTGATGACAATGTCTAAGACTTTCTCTTCTTCGCCTGCGAATAGACGAGTCCTTTATCTCTTTTGCCCACAGCTATAACCAGAACAGACACTTCAGTATCACTCACCTCATATACCAGCCGGTAGCCTGAAGATCGGAGCTTAATCTTGTAAACATCTTTGAATACATGGAGTCTGCTTGCTGAAACACGAGGATTGATCAACTGTTCCTTCAGTTTCTTTTTCAGCTGCTCCTTCAGGGGAAGCGAAAGCTTTTTCCATTCCCGGAGAGCACTGGGAAGAAACTTCAGCTTATAAATCATCAATATTTACTTCAACAGCGTTGCTTCTCTCATTGTACCGGCTCTGTACAATCTGAGCAAGATCAGCATCTTCCAGCTTGTTCACCAGCCATTCATATGTTTCTGCTGGTACAAGATAGGCCGTAGGCACATTGTGATTAAGAATAGTTATAGCTTCACCGGCAGCCTCATTGATAAGTGCAGTCGGGTTCTTTTTCAGCTCAGAAATACTTGCTGAGCATCTCGACAAAACCAGTTCCAAAGCACACCTCCATACTATATTTAGGTCTTGATTCTGGTCTTTATATAGCACTTTTTTAGACCTTCGTCAACGAGTACAGAGGAGAGAATCAGGCCGATCATGAATCACAACGAAATCCTCTCAGAAGTTAGGATAGCACTATAACAAGAGAACACCTGAATCCTATCTGGCACCCCGTAGTGGATGCTTTCGGAACTTTTTTCCAATGTTCCAGAATTTGATTTGGCACCCCACAGTGAATACTCTTAGAACCCTAGAACAAGGTGAGCTTTAACGCGAAATTCATAACAGGTTTAGGAATCGGCTCCCAACCATCATCATTCTCATTGTCCATCATAATACCAGCGCATCAACATATCTATCCATATACAGCGATGATAGTGATTGCTATTTTAAAACATTCACTATTGTAATGAACGATAACATTGCTTATGATAGTGTTCAGAAAGTAGGTTATTATCGAAATGACAAAAACAACACAGAATTTGGTCAAGTACCTTGAAAACACTTTAGGAATCAACGCATTACTCTCCAAGTGGGATAAGGTAAATTCTCTACCTTTCTATCTCCGTGAGCATTACTTGTATTACACTCTTCAATTCAAAGTGGATTTGTTTGGGTCGAAATTGCTCTTACTAATAGACGGTGGTAATGATGAGCAATCAGCAGCGAAAATCAAGAAAAACATAGAGTTCCTTAGAAACAGATACGATATTGAAACGGTGTATGTCCGAGATGCAATCACCACATACAATCGAAAGCGCTTGATCGAATATCATATACCTTTTATTGTACCAAATAATCAGATGTATCTGCCGACAATTGGACTTGATTTAAGAGAATATATGCGTCAGATACGGACTTCTCTAAGTTTATTTAGCCCATCAACACAGGTGTTTATGATTTATGCTCTTATCAATAAGCTATATTCAGGAATTACACCTTCTGAGATTAGCAGTATGCTTGGGTATTCCTCAATGACTGTTATTCGCGCATTTAACCAACTTGAGCAAGCTGAGATAGCTGATCATTATAAAGTTGGTAAGGAAAGACACCTCCAATTCCTTTACGAGGGTAAAGAATTGTGGAATAAAGGACAGGTCTTTCTGTCATCTCCTGTAAAGAACTCTCTCGAAATACACATTAGTAATGCTCCGCTGAACTACCCGCTGGCAGGACTTTCTGCTCTCGCTAAACACACAATGATTGGAGAACCCACAAACCCCGTACTAGCTGTTTTTTCAAGGAAATGGAGGTCAGCCACAGCAGATAGCTTTCAAGCACAGCATCAGCTATTTGGGTATCCCGATACTGTACGCTTGGAACTGTGGAAGTATGACCCGTGCAAATTGACTCAAGGAGACACAGTCGACTTTCTTTCACTGTACTTATCACTACGAGAAGACGAGAATGAGCGTGTGCAGGACTCTCTCGAATCTCTCATTGGGAGTTTCAGATGGTAAAAGGTCTAGACATCTTTCGTAGATTTTTCAAGGACTTTAATGGTCAATTCACTCTAATCGGAGGAACTGCATGTGATATAATCATGGAGAATCTTGGTGTTAGCTTTCGTGCAACAAAAGACCTCGACATTGTTCTGATAGTTGAGGTTCTGGATGCCTCATTTGTTGATGTCTTCTGGCAATTCGTTCAGAATGGGGATTACGCAGTTCAGCAAAAGGAATCAGGCGAAAAGCAGTTCTACAGGTTTATGCAACCAGGTAATGATGAATATCCTTCAATGCTAGAGCTGTTCTCAAGAATACCAGATGCACTCGATACCGGTAGTCACGAAGGAAGATTAACGCCTGTGCCTGTAGATGAGTCAGTCTCAAGCCTTTCAGCCATACTTATTAATCCCCCCTATTACGAGTTCCTTCATGAGGGTATCAGAGTCATTGATGATCTTCCTATTGTGGGGGCCGAGTATCTAATTCCCTTAAAGGCCAAGGCTTGGCTAGATCTGAACGAGAGGATTAAAACTGATTCTAAGATTGGCAGAGGCAACGTAAGAAAACACAAAAACGATGTATTTCGGCTCTCCCAAGTAATCGATCCAGAGCTAAATCTTAGTGTTCCTCAAAAGGTGAAGGATGATTTCTCCCTTTTCTTAGACGAAATGTCAAAGGAACCAGATAATCTGAAGTCTTTGAAGATTAACAGTATGAACTTAAAGACTTTGATTTCATATCTGCGTGGTTATTATGTGGACGATTAAAGAGACTATATCATCAGATGCGTTTTCGCTTACAATACACATTTCGACTTTTGCAAACACCAATCTTTGCTAAGCGAAGCACGAGAGAAAGCCGGATTTACCGGTTCAATGCAAACTTTGTTAAGCACTTTTAATAATATTCGTCTCGCTCTTTTATTTGAGAAAAAGAAAAAAAAGAATGGTAATCGAAAAGTCACGTACAAATTAGAAGAGC